>NZ_JBYTBS010000096.1:0-14387 GCF_058789495.1 Paenibacillus sp. FW126-R14
GGCTAAAATTAATTCAGAATCTGTAATTCTATGATGAATTTATTTATTGACTGACCGATCATTCAATGATAAAGTTTGGTTAAATCCATTATTTGGGGGGTATATGAATGGACCTTTTTTACGAAGTAACCGGTCATGGAAAACCTGTCGTGATGATTCATGGAGGTGGCGCTGATTCGAGGGATTGGACGTATCTAGTTCCGCTTCTGGCAAAACATTATCAGGCCATCACTTTCGATGGACGAGGGTGTGGGCTATCTCCATCCCAAACCCAACCTGCTAATTATGTTGCAGACGTCCTTAGTTTCTTAGATTATATGCGGATCGAAAAGGCTGTTATCATTGGTCACTCGGTTGGAGGCCAGATTGCAACGGAATTCGCTCTTTCTTATCCTGAACGCCTACAAGAACTTATCTTAGTTGCTCCTGCTTTGTCGGGATTTGTTCACTCGCCAGATCTGCTTGCATCTTTTCAAAGTATTCAGGCTGCTGCACCAGATGTTTCCAAAATGACAGAACTTGTTGTCACCTCACCCTTTTGTTCCGTCATCAAGAACAGTCCCCATCGTAAATTGATGACAATCATGACGGAGCATAACATTAATCGGATGTTTGAGTGGACTGAATTCGGAGCCGTTTGGCCTAAGCCTCCTGCCATTGAACGTTTAGATAAGTTAAAAACAAGGACGTTATTTATTCGTGGAATGTTAGATCATGAAGATAGTTATACGATCGAAAATCATTTTCGATCGGCACCGAATATGAAGTTCGTTCAAGTTGCAGGAGGAGATCATATGTTAAACCTCACTCATGCTGAAGATATATTCAACCATATAACTGAATTTTTGGAGGATTGACTTAGCTGTGCCACGTACACCAGAAGAGAATGAGCGGATTCGACAAGCTGCTAAGGTTAAAATCGAAGCCGCAGCGATGACGACTTTTATAAAGAAAGGCTACCATTCAACCTCAATTGATGATGTAGCAAAACAGGCCAAAATATCCAAGGGCTTGCTTTACAATTATTACAAAGGCAAAGAAGAGCTTCTTGGGGCTTTGGTTCGATTAAGAATCGGAGAAATCGTGGAAGTGATGGAAACTGCCGCTGCGTTGAAGACTCCGGTAGATCAGCTTCGTTATATCGTGGAGGGCGCGTTGAATAATGTGTACCACCGCCCAGACGTATATCGATTCTACTTGAATTTGCAAACACAGCCAGAAGACGACCGTGTCCTTTCAGTCTATAGAGATCAACTTAATGAGGAGTCCCGTAAACAATTTGAACTGCAGTGCAAGATGTTTGAGAATCTAGGGGTAAGGGAACCAAAGTTGAGATCACTTCACTTCTCGGCAACTCTTCAAGGTGCAATGCTGATGTTGACTACTTATTCAAAAGGATTCCCGGTCAAAGAGATTAAGGAACAGATCATTAAGGAATATTGCAATTGCTCACCAGAGTAGTAATCGTAGACAATATTGAGTTAGCGAGGAACTACAGCTTAATTGATAATGTAGTAGTTGATAGTGGTAATAACTTGATTTGTTTAGATGACTTTCCAGATGTGACATGTCTAAAACACTTTAAGCATTTACTTAAATATTCAGATAAAGTATTGCATTGTGATGCAGAGCAATTAAAACATAAAGGACCGGCCTGCCGATCCTTTACCCGTGTTTATCGTACCTAACGCGACTATGTATCCATCGGGATATGGTCCCACTCCTCATTGTTGCAGCCGACCATCCAGAACAATCCCCTGCGTCTTTCCATCACGATGCTTTCATTCATGCCGGAGGGGGCAGCCTGTCCTTGGATGCGACTGTTGACGCACGCCCAATGAAGACGGTAAGTTTTATCCGCCTCATCCAGAATTTCTTCCCGGCTGCGCATGGTGGTCTGTCGATAAAATTCATCGAACGATTCGCATCTTGAGAGGACCTCAATAGCAAAGTTGCAGTCACACGTATGATCGGGGAAATCCAAAGTATCCACCAACTGCAGCGCCCAGATCAGAGGCCAGTATGCTTCATATTGCCAAGTAATATTAATGGCCTCTTGTGGCGTCGGCTCCTCCGCTTCCAACAAACGGCGCTCACTCCCGATCAGCTGGTTTTCTACACTGTATTTTCGAAGCATGTTCATCACAAAATCCTTCGACGCGGCTAGATCACCGCCTTGGGCGACATCACAAGCGTACTGGATTACGATCAGAAGAGCAACAGCTCTCTTTGCAATCTCTTCTTGAGATTTCCACAGGCAATTCGCTATGGGTGGGAGCTGCGGCAGTGTGTCCAGATATGGAATATCGCGTTCCCGGATATAATCAATGGACGCCGACTTCCTACGCTCGCCTTCTTCGGACGCCGCCTCCGGCCCCAACACTTTATTTGTGCAAGCTCGTGGGTGGAAGTCGGCTGGACCTGATGTCCCGTCTGGATGCACAATGACTTGTCCGTCATAATCAAGTAGGGTGCCGTCTTGTATAAAGCCTATTCCTTTGATTCTGGACATCAGTGCCATGCACAGTCGCATCTGCTCTTCGCCAAGCTCTTTCTCCGCTTCCAGCGAAATCAACGTATTGAAAACGGAGATTTGCGTTAGGACAAGCTCTTTACGCTTCTCGTCGACAAAAGGTATGCGATTGTAAAAACCTATCATCCCAGGAATATTCGTTTCGAAATAATCGGGATTCGCTGTCTCGTTTGTGACCCTAATCGTCGTCTTCCGCTTTTTGAACAGCGAACCAGTTTTAACAACATAATTATTGCCGTTTTTCTCAATAGTATGGCTTTTCGCGTACAGGTCTGTGATGATATCGCTGATATCGTCGATGTTGTTTCTGGATGCGAAGATAGAAAAATACTTCAAATTTCAGCCTCCTTTGGGTTTACATAACTAGACTACAAGTCTTCCTAAGCGGCTGTCAAATTCTTGCCAGTTCTGTGATAACATATGTATAAATAAAATTTTCAAGCATTAGCGAAATGAAATCAACGAAAAATTTTTATCAAGTTAGCTGGATATTATAATCGGAGGTTTGAATCTATGAAAAATAAATTAGAACAAGATATTATTTCAACGGCAGAAAGCTTCAGGAATAATTTTTCTGATAAAGGAAATTTTGATTTTAGCGTGCAAAGTCTATGTTTACTTGACGATATATTAGAAGAATTATGTGAGTATGAATTAGATAATGATGCAGTGGATTCTGTTTCCTCCATGGCTGGAAGTTACATTTTCGAAGTTGCAAGAAGAAATTATGGTGGGCAGTACTTTTGGATACAAGAGAGAGAGCAGCCTGTTCTTGTCACTGGTGAGCCGGAATTTTCAATTTCAATACTAGCATTCGATAAAGTTAGAGGTAGAATTCAGAATGGTAAAGAAGACGAGATACCCTATTACTTTAAGGGATATGTCGAGGCAATTGAAAAAGGCAAGAAAACAGGATACTCTGCAACAATTGTTTAAGTTTAAGAGATTAAACAAATTTGCGGACAGATGATACTGAAAATAACCATGAACTCCCTCGAAATCATTTGTTGAGTAATCCTAATAACTGTTACTTGGATACTGATTTTACTATTGACGTTGGCGGTTACAATTTTGCTTTATCCTCAAGAATATGGTCCAAGTGTAATTATTCAATTGTGGAAAAAGATGCTCATCAGGCATTAGACTCAGAAGAATAGCATATTAAAAGACACCGCGGCAGTGAAAAGTGCACAGTTCAAAATGCATGAGGAGCCAGAAGGGACGGTTTGGACATTAAATAGGGTAGATGCAAGTCATCTAAACATAAATGTTGATTCATTTGAAGATTTAGTTCGAAGGAAAACACGGGTTCAGAATTTAATAAAGCAAAGTGGATTACTTATGACTTCCCGAAAAATGATTATTTAATGCTGAAGGACTTATTGCGTGGGTGACCTATTGTTACTTGATGAAAGATTTATTTTATTAAAGGGTAAAGGAACGTTTGAATGGATGAATCAAGATTCAGCGATACAGGTCAAAGTGTTTATGATTTTTTGCGGAAGTCCGATTTTGTACTTATTGAATGTCCTAATTGCTTGAAATGTGCAAGAGGCATAAAAATACATGATGAGAATTATGAGTACAAGCTGATTTGCAAGACATGCGGTATACTTAGAAGTCCCAAAATGAGCTCAAGTGGTAGTGGTACTTTCATGGGGGAAAATCTTTGGTTAAGAACTAGCTGTTGTGGTAGTTTGCTTTGGGCTTATAACAAAGAGCATTTAGATTTTTTGGATAAGTTTATTACTTCCTCATTGCGAGAACGAATCCCTTATAAAAATCAAAGTTTAGCAAGCAGGCTTCCTGCTTGGATAAAGAATAGAAAAAATCGTCATGAACTTGCTAAAGGTTTAGCAAGACTTAGGGATAAATTAGAGAATTCATGAACGTAAATAACCACTAATTGAAAGATTATTTTATGCTCTAGATGTATACATCGTGTATAATTAAATCGAATAGTTTAACGAGAATCGAAAGTAATCCATGTAAATAAGGGGATAGTAATGAACGAAGAGGATGTTAAGCAGCGTATTAAAGATTACCAGCAGTTAGAAGGAGTGCATCCTCTTATTTGCGGAAACAACAGTAAACACGAGAAATTATACCCTAAGGTGCTTGAACAAGGGTTGGTACTTCTTTGTCCTAATTGCAATTACATACAGACCTACATCCCTGATCTCTTTTTGGATGATGGTTTTTATGAGTGGCTGCGAGGCATGAAAAGCTTAAATTAAGTCGAAAGCGGCAAAAAATTTTGAGAAGGATATTTACTGTTTACTGTAGCGTTCACAATTTAATTCCCAACAAGCCTGATTGTGTTGTAAAACACAGCGGGCTTTTTTTGAAGAGGTGCATAGTCGAGGTTATCATATAATGGTTTTGAAAAAAGTCTCGATTAGCCATATACTTAGCAATGATTATTCTTTTACAGAGGTGAAGTTCAAATGGAAGTCGATGATTCAAAACAAATCATATTGCAAGTCGGCGCTGCCCTAAAAAAATTTAGAAAAGAAAAAAACATGAGCCTAGAAGAGTTAGCGGAGTTAACAGGCGTTAGTAAACTCACGCTTGGAAATATTGAGCGTGGCGAAACAAATCCAACAATAGCCATGATATGGAAAATATCGAAAGGCATATCTTTACCGCTTATGGCTTTGTTCAAATCTGATGATCCTGTAGGTCTTTACCGAGCTGGCGAGGGGCTGCGGTTTACTAGCGATCAAAAGAATTGGGTTGTTGAACCCATTTTTAAAAACGCAAGTTACGATATTGAAATGTGTCGTGCTTATTTGCAACCAAATAGCTCGTATCACCCTGAAGGTCATCATCTGAATTCGACTGAAATTGCGACAGTCATGACAGGTGCAGTTGAAATTCAAGTTAATGGAGAGGTCTACTTTTTGAATCAATATGATTCGATCAGTTTCCGCGCAGATCGTCCACATTCCTACACGAATCATACGGATAGCGAAGCTGTGCTTCATATTTTATTAAAATATGGCATGTAAGTTTCAAATAAATTACTGGATTATTTTTAAATACGACTAAGAAGTCCATGTTACCATGGGGATTTCTTTGTTGTATTTTTATTTTCAGAAAAATATTTCATGATATACTTATTGTAAAATAAAATACAGTATACTATACTAATTATATTCGCGCGAATAGTTAGTCAATCATTTTTCAATCGGAAGTAAGGAGAAATTTTAGAATGTCAAATCAAATAGAAAAAAGTCGAAAAAAACAAGCTGTTTCATCTTCTACGTGGCTGATAATTCTAGGCATTATTGTTATCGCGGCTAATCTGCGTGCTCCCTTAACTTCGGTTGGTCCTTTAACTAGTCTCATTAGGGATGACGTTCATATTTCAAATACGTTAGCAGGCCTGATTACTACGGTGCCATTGCTTGCTTTTGCCTTATTATCGCCTTTTGTACCTAAGTTAGGTCGAAAATATGGAGTGGAACTCGTCATTTGGATTTCCCTTATATTTTTAACAGTTGGCATTGTTATACGTTCTCTAACCGGGGCAGCAAATTTGTATATGGGGACTGCGATTCTTGGATTTGCAATTGCAGTGTGTAATGTCTTATTGCCAAGTTTAATCAAACGGGATTTCCCTAATAAAATTGGCTTCATGATAGGTGTATATTCTATTTCGATGAATTTATGCGGAGCGATCGCTTCGGGAATCAGTGTGCCGCTAGCCGTAGGTGCAGGTTTGAAGTGGCAAGGCGCTTTGGGAATCTGGGGTATTCTAAGCTTTTTATCCATCCTCAGTTGGATGCCGCAATTAAGAAGTCGATCAAAACAAGAAGTATTTGTCGCTGGCAGCAATCAACCGATCAACCATGATGTGAATGTTTGGCGTTCGCCTCTGGCTTGGCAAGTAACCTTGTTTATGGGCACACAATCCATGATATTCTATGTGCTGATTGCATGGTTGCCTGAAATTTTAAAACAGCAAGGAATCGATTCAAGTCAATCAGGATGGTATCTCTCGATTATGCAGCTAGCTCTGCTTCCATTTACCTTTATTGTCCCCGTTATTGCCGGACGCATGTCTAGCCAACGTTCATTAGTGACCATTACATCCATTTTGATTTTGACGGGAACACTCGGACTGCTTTATGGAAGTTCCAATCTTATTCTATTGTGGATCATCATACTTGGCATTGGTGGAGGTTTCGCCTTTAGCTTGTCCATGATGTTTTTCGGCTTGCGTACTGAAAATTCTCATCAGGCTGCTGAACTGTCTGGAATGGCGCAATCGATCGGATACCTCCTTGCAGCAATTGGTCCTTCGTTGATTGGATATCTGCATGATGCGACAAAGAGTTGGACCCTGCCACTTTTCATACTAATAGGCGCTTCTGTACTTCTATTTATGTTTGGTATAGGTGCAGCAAGGAACCGATTTGTTGGTACCCCTAAAACTAATTATGGCTTACAATAATTCAAAATGTTAAATACAGTTACCGGCCAAGTACTACATTCCACAGGTGGGTTTAATTAAAGGGTTATACTCTCTAAAATTTAGGTCCAAGGGAGAATGCAGGATGGTAGAAAAAACAGATGTTAACAGCATCATCAATACGCTTTATGTAGAAGGCATAATTGATAATGATGTGATTGCAACTAATAATAAGACCGGAACTACGGATGGTATCGTTTATTTTCTTTCTGAGGGCGAAGAAACTAAATACGTTTTGAAAATTGACAGTCCGCATCAAATTAGTTTGGCCGAACAATTTTTTCGAACTTATCGACACCTTGCACTCTTTCCTAAAATTCTCTATACGGATCCTTCAAAAGCGTACTTCGTGTATACACACATTACAGGTACAACTCATTATGATCGTGGATTAAAAATAAATTGGCTGACAATTTTAATAAAAGAGCTTTTCAATAATTACGAAAAATATGTACAGAATGATAAATGGGGGAGGCTAGGATCTCCGATTCAATCTTGGCGTGAGTGGAACTGCCGGAGTTTGGTGGATACTAGAAAAGATTGGGGAAGCCTGTTATCCATTGAGGATTACAATAGAGTAGAATCGATATTTGAGAACATATCGAAAAATGAAGATCAAAAAGCAAGATATTTTCTGCATGGCGATACGGGAGTGCATAATTTTGTATTTAACGACCATTCACTGGTCGGTATTATCGACCCATCACCGATGATTGGTCCTATGCTTTACGATTTCACTTACGCTTTTTGCTCTTCACCAGACGATTTGAACCTAGAAACTTTAATGGCAGCCTTTGATTTGCTCCATCATGAGCCAATTGAAAGATCAATGTTGATTGATGAAGTAGTTTTTCAACTTTATTGTCGAATTGGGATCTGTACAAGACACCATCCGCATGATTTAGAGGATTACTTAAAAGCATGGGAATATTGGAAGTCGGTGTAACAGATAGGAGATCATACGTGGTGCAAAAAAACGCCGATTACCTTAAGCAGGTGACCGGCGTTTGCTATTAACGTTTCGGCATTTTGCTCTCATCCATATAAAGCAGGTTCCAGCGATGACCGTCTAGGTCGGCAAAGCCTGCTCCGTACATCCAGCCGTCAGTATCACTCGGCTTGCCAAAGATGCTTCCTCCGGCAAACTCTACTTTTTGAATAAAGGCATCTACTTCTTCTCTGCTTCCAGCGCCAATGGAAAATATGACTTCTGCGCTATGGGAAGTATCTGCGGTTTTTGCACCTGTAAATTTCTCAAATACCGCATCCGGGAACAGCAGAATCGTTGTTTGGCCTACGGTAAGCTTGGCTCTCTCGTTGCCATAGCTCACTGCCTGTAATCCAATCTCATTGAAAAAGGCAGCTGACCTCTGAACATCTTTGACCGGCAGGTTAATCCAAATCTCCTGTGACATGGTTGTAGCCTCCTAGAAAAAATTTTTACTCCACTTATTATACTCTAATTCTGGCAGCGGAAGCGAACCTGTACAATAAATTTAGCTGTAGAACGAGAGCAGTTTGAGGCAGTAAAGTTCTTGCCTTAGAACGGAGCGGATATAAACTTTAAGAGCATTTTACTTGACCTTATAAAGATTCAGATTAAGTATGCTTAATCCGAAACTATTTGAAAAAGCAGAATATTATGTAACATCAATCTCCATCTATGGAGAAGGCTATGGCGAAATAGTTAAATATTTGATCATTTTTGATCGTTTAATGGGGTGTTAGTGTTGGAATTTGGGATATATACATTAGCAGATCTAAGATCAGATCCACATACGGGGATAAGTATCAGTGCAAGACAGCGGCTGAACGAAATCATACAAGCGGCGAAAATCGCCGATGAAGCAGGGCTGGACGTTTTTGGCGTTGGCGAACATCATCGTTTGGACTATGCAATATCCTCGCCGCAGATGGTCTTGTCTGCAATTTCACAAGTTACCAAGCGAATTAAACTGACCAGTGCTGCAACTATTTTCAATACGGTAGACCCTGTACGTCTATTTGAGGATTTTGCGACACTTGATCTTTTATCCAATGGACGCGCCGAGATCATGGCGGGGCGTGGAGCTTATATAGAGTCCTTTCCTCTATTTGGTTATAATTTGGAGAATTGCGATGAGTTGTTCGAAGAAAATATCCATTTATTTCGTGAGCTGAGTGCGAATGAAAGAGTCACCTGGACGGGGCGTTTTCGCTCCGAATTTCTGGACGCTGAAATCTCGCCGCGACCTGTTCAGAAAAGTATCCCCTTATGGATCGCCGTTCAAGAAAGTTTAGACAGTGCTACAAGGGCCGGCAGATTTGGTACTGGATTAGCGCTAGTGGTGTTTGAAGGCGATCCGATGCGGTTCAAACCGCTTGTAGACACGTATCGGCGTTCTGCTTATGAAGCTGGTCATGCTCAGGCAGATTTGAAGGTTGGAGTAAACGGGCATGTCTATATGGCTGAAACAACTCAGAAGGCGAGAGATGAATTCTATCCCTATCATCTTAATTATTGGGAAAATGATATTTCAAGGGCGGATTTTGAACAGTTGTCTGGAGAAGGAACTGCCTTGTTTGTTGGAAGTTCGCAGCAAATTATCGAAAAAATTTTGCATCAATACGAGCTGTTTGGACATCAGCGATTTATGGCCCAATTGGATATGGGCGGGATGCCATTTAAAAAAGTAGCGGAGAACATTGAAAGATTGGCAACCGAAATCGCTCCAGTTGTACGAAAGGCGATTCAGAAATGATCTGACTATTATGGATGCTTCGAGCCCGGGCCACAAGAGCGGCAGGACTAAGACTTATTTCGCGTCTTTGCCTGCCGCTGTTGCATTTATCGGATATCCCTACTCCGCGCTGATTCGCAGCGGGAAGCTTGTAAGAATGGCTGTCATGGCGTCCTCGTGCTGAATCGTGCCCGTCTCGCCATCCTTCGTATAGCTGATGCTCATCGGCAGTCTGATTTGGACGGAATATTCGCCAAAAGGAACTTGCTTCCCGTCGGAATCTTTCTGATCCCAAGTAAAGTCAAGCGAATGTACTTCGCCGCTAACCATTTTTGCATCGAGAGAATCGATTTGGCCGGACCAAACTGGCGTCAACGATCCATCCGTCGTATCCCGACGGGAGATGTCGATTTGGAACGAAGTCGTTGGCTGCATCGTCAGGGCACCCTCGCTCATATTCCGGACCGCGAACTGGATACCGACATCTCTTCCATATGGTTGAAAAGCTTCGCTGGAGATATTACCGGTGTCATTCTTAACGAAAACCTTCAAATCAAACGGATAATTTCCTCCACCGGATCCGAGTTCGGTAATGATTTTAGTTTGCTTGATTACTGTAATCGGTTTTACCTCTACATGCGTAGGGGGAACGTAAGCTTCGGGATCCTGATCTTTTTTTACAGCGTATATCCACGAATCGCCGAGCCACGAGCTGTGAATATGATACCAGCCGCCTCCGTGCTCGAATGAACTAACAGTCTGAGGTGAAAGGGTGCCAAGCACACGGGCCGCCTTGTTCGGATGTTCGTAAACAACCGTCGTTTTGTCTAACTTAAGGGCTGTTTCTTCGCTGCGCAAGTCCGCAGGATAACCCATTTTCGGGTTTACCCAGTGTGGGCCATCCCAAGTATCTACATAGTACCAATCTTTCCATACGATTTTCGATGTGAACCACTGTGAGGCAAGCCAACCTGCCAAATTACTGGCGGCGTCCGGCGAATCGAACATCGGTGAGGTTGTCGGTAATTCAAACGAAATGCCTGAGCTGTTCGCACCATACGTTTGCACATCGTCAATGATCGGGTGCAGCGGACGCATCCACCGATAGCCGAGCCAGGTTTGGACTAAATAATTGCCATCCACAGCATACAGGACGCGCAGCAGTTGAGGAGAAAGAGATCCCGCGCTCCGAGCGCCAGGGCTCTTATCAGTATAGAAGTTCTCCTTCTCGGTCAACAGGATATGTTGATAGTAGTCTTCCCGAAACTCGGGGTTTTGCACGTGAACCCAGCGTTCTCCGTCAGACGTTTTAATTTCGAACCAGACAGCCTCATGAGTCTGAATCAGTTTACGATCCCATCCCGGTTCTGCACCATCGACTGTCACGACTTGAGGTGCGGCAGAATATAGCTTCTGACCATCGATCGAGTCATACACAGGTGTAAGCTGCTCATTTAAAACGAGTTCGATGGGTAAAGGAAGCAGCGCGGAGCTTGAATCAGCGGCATGCACGTCGTTGTCGTAGAACAATCCGCTAAGCAGGATTACGGATAGTAAGGTAAGCGCTTGTTTTCGCATACAAGGTTTCCTCCAATGCTCGTCAGAGCTGAATTTCAGGATATATAGGTTGACGCATTTGGGGGGTGAAATGTTTCGATAATTTATGGATCGAAATTGGTTTTGCGAGGAATTTGAATAGGTTTTTATTTGCTTATACTTGCTTTGCATCAACCTTGGCAAGCTCGTTCGTCCTTCAGCGACAACAAAGTCATTAACCCATGTTAGAAATCGGATTAAATGGGTAATCCAAGAAACTTTTTCACAACAGCCTCCGTCTAATGAAGTAGTTGGAAGGAGTGAGCGGATGAATAGGAAATGGATAGTTAGCTCAGTAATAGGTGTATGGGCCATGAGTTTCATCGTTGCAACTGCCTCGGCAGCGGCCTCGACTGATCTGCCAGAATCGCAGGTCATTACCACCGTGAAGGATGCTCCATTTTATTCCCATATGTCAGAAGGAACACCCACGGGATATATAAGTAGTTTTCAAACACTTAAAGTCAAGGAAACGGTAGGTGACGGCAAGGAAGTTTGGTACAAAGTAGTTACCTGGCTGGGCGAGCAATGGATGCCTAGAAGAGATGGTGTGGTCGTACTCGGAAAAATCGAAGCCATGGACTACATTGCGCACACTTTGAACGTTGAGAGGATATATGATTCGCCATATTCAATGGAACAGGAACTCGTGACGCTTCCCCCACAAGAGGTGCACATTACCGGGAGCTATAACAGTTGGTATCGTTTCAACACGGAAGACGGGAAGGTGTGGTGGCTTTATTCTCCTTTGCTGCAAGAGAAAATCCGAGAGGAATCCGCTGATTTCGATATGCTTCTCACCCGCGAGGAACAATTGTATGGAATTCCTTACCTTACAAAAGCACCAATGACTCTCGCTCCGCAAACTGTTCATGTTCTTGCCCTGTGGGACACGGGAAAAGAGGGGTACCGTTTCAGGGAAATCATTTGGTATAAGATTCAAACGGATCAAGGACCTCTATGGGTGCAGCCGAAAGGCGAAAAAAACGGCGTCAAGCCTGTACATGAGTTCATTGTATTACCTACAGGAGGCTATGGTACATCTGTACCGGAATCGGACGACCCATTGATATGGTTCGAAGCGGGGAGCAAGTTGGAGGCATGGGCTCGCTGGGGGGACTGGTTTCAGATTAAGACCGGCACGTCGGAAAAGGTTTGGATCAATCCGAGTTTTTCACTTCATAAGCGCCCTCTCGGAACGGCAGCTTCAAGCGAAATGCTGCATTTTAATGAAGAAACGGCCGCTTATACCTTTCCAAGCCCTGAAGCTGTCGTTCGTCCAAAAGGTTACTATGCTCCGCAGGAGGTGCATAGTATAGCTAAATGGTCTGGTGACGGCATACTGGACTGGTACTTATTCCGCGGTTCTGACGGAGACCTGTGGGTTCCGAAGCCTCGAAACGACACCGACAGGTCATTGGTCGGAAGTTGGAGATTGTATCAGTCACAGCAAGGCGAGGCGGCTCGAGATCCACAAAAAGCTCCTCTTGAAATCACTCTGACGAAATATTCGCAAAGGCATAGCTTTTACCAAGATGAGAGCATCCCTTTTACACTTGAAGTACGAAACATATCGGCTAAAACGTTAACCGTTTCACCGACTGAGTTTGAAATACAAATCTTTAAACTTGGCGGGGAACCGGGAGAAGCTTTGAAACATCTGGAGAACAATGAACTCGTATGGAAAAGAAAACTGCCTCCACTTTCAACGGCGTTTCCAGAAAGCATGAGCTCGCAATCGATTTTTATCGAATGGGATCAAAAGGACTCTAGCGGGATGCCAGCTGTCCCTGGTGAGTATGCCATGCGGATTGTACCGACTTCCATCCATTTGGAAATGGGGGGAGCGAAAGAGACAAAGAGCATAGATAAGGATGACGTTCAGAAGATGATCGGCGATCCGGTGGTTTTTGGTATTATTGACGGGCATGAGTATAATGGGCCTTAATATTGCCTACTGTGCTGATGTACTTGAAATACTGTGAAGGAATGAAGTCATATGATTAACTTAAGATTGCTTGCAGGCTTTTATTCTCTCGCTTTAGCTACAGGTTATAAAAATAAAAATGAAATTATCCAGTGGGCGGATAATTGTATAGAGAAAAATGATGTTCCGTACGATTTTATTGAACTTTCACTCTCTAGTTCCAAGAATGTTGCTGATATACTATTTATTCTAAAATCATTATACGGTAAGCATGAATTTCAACTCCCTATGTATGTAATGTTGGGAAAACTACGCGCGGAATTTATTAATAAGAATATCTCGGCAGAGAATTTTTTTACTTATATCTATAACTTATATATTCAAGGCTGCACGTCAGATGAAGAAATGAGTCAATTTTCATTTTTAGATCGCTTAAGTGACGGATATTATTTGGCAAATACAGGTATTTTTGGAGAGGTAGAAGATATAGTACAGGATGCACTTGAAGAATTAGAGAAATTCGAAGAGTATATTGTCATTTTGAGTTTTGAGTGATGGCTCATTCAACTAACGGTGAACTGTAACGCAATAACCAGGGAGCATCTTGCCACGCGGCAGTTGCTCCCTGATTTCGTTAAAGTAAAGGGAGGATAGTCGAATCATTTCACGAATACCTCAAATGTAAAAAATGCGCAAAGTTTATAAATAAGGCGTTATGTAAAATACCTTAAAATCTATATAAAGGAAGATAAAACATGAAATCTAATAAAATTCTATGGAATGATGAAGATTTTGATAAAATGAATTGGCATGACTGTAAGGTGCATGGAATAGGATTTGACAATGAAAACTATAAGCTAATATTTGATATAGATTATATTTTAGAATGGGTTAAACCAGAGAAGGACAACCTATACTTCAAGTTTTGGGTAGCGCCTTCCACATTGATATTTGAGAATGTATATGACCTAAATATTGATTTATCTATATTTGATGGTTTTGAGATAGGTGAAGTATTGAGGAGTGAACCTAAGGAACCTCGAAATAAAGAATACATTAATAGAAATATTGAATGGTCGTGGCATATTTCGTCTAATCAAGGAGAAATAGCTTTTAAATCCGTTGGGTATACAC
>NZ_JBYTBS010000097.1:0-14034 GCF_058789495.1 Paenibacillus sp. FW126-R14
TATTAAAACAGAATATGATGAAAAAACAAAAATGTGAACCTTGAACAACGAAATGGACAAGTATTCTTTTATCGTTTTCACCTACCATGTTAACACTAATTGATTGCAAATGCACGCGCAAGTTATGTATAAATAGAAAAAGCACAGCCGGCCCCGTGGGTTTGCCTGACTGTGCCTGTAGCGAGCTTTTACTGAATTGACGATGCATTTTCCTTATTGGCTTCCAAAATTTCGCTAACGGTCACCCGCAAATGCGGATCTTCTTTCACGATTTTTTCCACTTGATTCAGTCCGCCGCCGGCGCTTGCGCTTGCGCCACTAGTTGTGCTAGTACTTGAAAAATTTCTAACGGACTTGTCACTGGATGATTTGCTCGCGAAAGTGTCCTTCGCTTTATCCACTACTTTCCCCATCGATTCACTGGACGAGCTGAACGCGGAGAATAACATTGATTTGCTTTTGCGGTTTAAATAGATGACAGCTGCTGCTCCGGCAATGCCACCTAACAAGAATGTGCCTATTCTCATTGGATCTCCCTCCATGTAAATTTAGTATGAATCCTTCATAGGTTGTGCGAGTTGCCTGGAGGGCATACGTTCAAGCGGGAGGAAAACAAAGGAGATATGTTCTCGGTGAAATGTGGTACTATATGTAGAGAGCAAAAAGTTAAACTGTCCGAGGAGAACGAACATGACGAACAAAGCCAGTTTCCTGTTGATCAGCATGATGATATTTTTAGCTGCCTGCAGTCAGAGCCAATCGGCCAAAAGCCCCATAGCTACAACAAGCACAACACCGAATGCAACCGATGTGTCGGCGCCTAGCCCATCTCCTTCGGCAGCACCTACGCAGGCTCCTACGCCCGTTCCCACGCCTGAGCCGACCAAGCCGGCAGAGGTGAAGAAGGACTATCATATGAACAAAAATTATGATATCGTCCCAAATGACCCGAACGGAAACAAGAAAGTCGTTCTTCTAACTTTTGATGACGGACCGAAAGATCAAGCCATGAATCAATCCTTAATCGACACTCTCAAAAAACATAACGCAAAAGCGATTTTCTTTATGAACGGCTATCGGATCAAACAAAAGCCTGAGCTCGTTAAACTCGTTCATGACAGCGGCAATGTCATCGGCAATCATGCCTGGGACCACGACAATATGAAAGACATGACCAACGCCAAAATCGATCAGCAAGTGGACGATGTCCAGAAAGTCGTTAAAGAATTAACCGGGCAAGCTCCGCAATTTTTCCGGCCGCCTTTCGGGTCGGGCAACGACTACTTGAAAGCCAAAATCAAAGAGAACAAAATGCTCTATATGACATGGTCAAACGGTTCGCTCGACTGGGAAATGACGAATCAAAAGAACGATCCCGGCAAAGTAATCGAAAATGTCATGAAGCAACTGCACGGCGGCAGCAATATTCTTATGCACGAGCTGCCTTGGACGGTCAAGGTGCTAGACACGCTGCTTACGCAGCTTGAGGAAAAAGGATATTCTTTCGTCGATCCGAATGCCATCGAGCTTGAAATGCGATAACAAAAAGAGCTTTGCGAGACCTGCCCTAATCCGGAAGGTGTTGCAAAGCTCTTATTTTTAGTAACTGATATTTACCGTTCTTGTACTCTCCACATAGCTTACTTTCGCGCCAAGCGTCTCAGACAGCAGACGAACCGGAATCATTGTTGTCTCGTTAATCAGCTTTGCCGCCGCATCCGTTTGATATTCCACGCCATTCAAGCTGTAGGCATTACGGTTTGTGTAAAACATAACCGTCGCATCTTTTTTCTTATAGACCGCGGCTTTTTGCTTGTCGTCCCACTCTACGGTTGCTCCAAGAGCCGCGGCGAGATCTCTGATATAGAGATACGAGGTTCCGTCTTGGATATACGGTTTTTGTTTCATCGGATAAGGAAGAAGATCCAGAACATATTGATCTCCGTCTAAGCCAAATGAAACGAGATGATTTCGGTTTAGCCCGAAATTACTCATTTGCAGCGTGTAGGTTGCCGCATCTTGATGCAGCTTCAGTACGCCTAAACCGGCACGGGGCTCGGTGCGGAACGACCATTCTTTCGTATATGGCTTCGTAGTGCCATCCTCCATGGTTGCCGTTAGTTTGACTTTAGCTTTATACGTCGTGTCCAACTCTAATGGCTTCGCCGGCATGAGAATAACTTCCGTGTCGAGGTGATCGTCCTGACCCGGCTCATTTTTCAGGAGACTCACGGGTTTTCCGAATTCATCCTCCAATTTCGCCTCATCCAAGCTGACTTTCTTGACGCCCGGCCCATAAATGGAAGCCATAATCGGATAGCCGACCGGATATTCCGCTCCGCTGTGGTTGCGAATCGGGTCCGGCGACTCATGTCCGTCAAAAACAGTAGGCACATAGACATCGTTGCTTCCCGGGGAGACGACCAGTTCCGGCGCTATCCCGTCTGAGAACCCGAATTCAATGACATGATAAGGTCCTTCCCGGTAAACCCCTACTTCCACAAGTCCTGGCACCATGAAGGGCGATCGATGATAAGGCGCGTCAAACAAACTGTCGATCGCTTCAACCAGCGACGTCGGGTTGTAAGCCACATCCTCGGCAGTCGCTCGGACATAACCTATATATTGCGCCCTTTCTCTTAACGAATTGCCGATATAGCCGGGCAGCGCGGGATCCTCATCGTGCAAGGACACCGAAGTTTTAATCGGATCGATCTTGTTTTGCGACAAATATTGGGCATGCTTTTGAGCTGCCGTATTCAAGGCATCGCTGAACTTCACCTTCGCCAAGCCGAGCTTTGCCCGGTAATCGTTGATCGCCTGCAAGCCGTCCTTCTGGTCTTTAGTTGTCTCCGACGACAACGTTACGGCGTTATTGACAACTGTAAATTTCCAAGTGATCTGAACCGGCTCATACCCGCTGAAACTGAACATCAAACGCGCTGCATATGTCCCTGACGCCATATCTGTCTGAGGGCGGTACACATATTTAACAGAAACAGGATCGTAATTGACTTTCACTTCCTGCTCATTGACATACAAATGATAGCTCTGCGGCGTAATACCTTCGCTCAGCTCAAGATTGACCCCGATTTCCGGGCGTGAGAGCCCTACATTTCCTTGCGGATATGTCAAATAACCGTAAGACAATGCGTACGACGGCTTCGCCGACCAGATCACACTCGATAATAAAACAAAAAGGATAGCGGTTATTTTTAAAGCTGCAGCCCATTTCTTCGGTGATTGAATCACATTCATTGCGAAAAATCCTCCCATAACAAAGTGTTCAGAAATTAAAAGAAGCTATGAATCTATCATAGCTTCTCGAATTCGTTTATACAACTTTGCTACTTTGAGAGAGTTTATGAGTAGTACTTGATCCCCCACACGGTCAAACTAATGACAAGAATAATAAACAACCAAAGCAATGTGACATAAAAGATATGGGTCCATTTTCCCCGTTCAGAGGGATGCACCTCGTTCCGCGGCGGTAAGTAAGTGTCATCTTCCTCCCTTTCAATTGGCTTTCGCTGTGAACGAGAAGGCAATTTCTCTCCTGCATTCATGTGCTCTGTTCTTCCTCCTCTTTGCTGAACCGAAGTATGCAGCCCATGACGAAATCAATGATAAAGTGGGCGATAATCGGCGTCCAAAGGCTTCCTGTTTGTATATAAATCCAGCCAAGGCCATAACTAATGCTGAACACCATGCCGGTCATGAGCCAGTGCTGCAAATATCGGATATGGATCGCCGCGAACAAAATACTAGTCCAATAAGGTCCCCAAGCATGCTGGATCGCTCCGCGGAACAATACTTCCTCGCACACGGCGACAATGAATGAAATGAGCGCGATATGCCAGAGCGGGCGTTTTCCAAAAATCATCTCATTAATGCCGCCGTCATCCGACACTTCTTTGGGCACCCAACGCGAGATCAGCATATCGATCCCGAGTACGGCCAATGCAAATACAGTTCCCCAAATCGGTATTTTCCAACCGCCTTGAAATGTGAACATAGAAATAATCTTGTGATTGCTCTGAAAAAAAATGATAATGATTCCGATAATAAGCGTAAGTACTTGGGTTATGTACAGATTGAGCAGTAAAGTTCGGTCATTCAGATCATTCACATCGACTTTTCCGAAGCGGATATTCTTAAAATCGAATTTTTTCATGGATGCAGCCTCTTTCCTCGCATATTCCCTTTTATACCTATTTCACCTATACTAAGTTAAAAGAAAAAGAGAGAATAAGGAGCTTGATTATGGATAAGCGTCTTACCCGCACTGATTATTTATTTGCCCTCATGTTTATCTTTATGCTTGTTTGTATACTCGGCGCCTTCTTCTACGGATTGAAAATCGGCCAGGAAAAATCGGATCAGAAGTACGAGAAAATCTTACATACCGACAAGGCGGTCACCCAAGAGCTGGGAGCCTATGACCAACAAGTTCTCGTTTCTTATTACCATACCATCTTTTTGCCCTTTAGGGAATTTCAGAATAAATGGTTTGAATTGATGAGTCAAATCGAGCTTGGCCATTCCACCGTCGACGCCTCAGCGGTGCTGAAAGAATTGTACAAGCTGGCCGATGAGAAGTATAACGCTCTGCAAAGCAAAAATATGCCGGCGTCCTCGCCGCTTCTCGTGCAATCGCATCAAGGATATCTCAAAAGTTTAAAGCTCTTTGCAGATACGCTAAAAAGTTATCAAGGCAAAGCCAACAGCCTTAGCGCACCTCAATTGCTCGATGCTATCCAGAAAGATGCGTATATCCTGGAAGCGAAGACCCAGGCGCTGACGGCGCAAAAAAACTATTTCGATTCCATCGTCGCTTGGAACGGCACCATCGATCCTGACATTGAATATTTCGATCCGGCCAACAATGCCAACCTGGATCAATGGCGCGCAATGAACTTGAATGTCAAGAATCAATATATCACGGCGAAGCTTTTGAAAAACAAAGCATTCTCACCTTTTTACCCGCAGGATTTGACGATTCGCATTGACGAATTTATCGCTTCCGGGCAAGCCAAGAAAATGAGCGTTGGCGATGTGAACCAAACGATGGACCTGCTGCTGAGTACGAACGCAGTGCGATCCGGCGATTTTGCGAAAGGCAAAGCAAAATGGTATGCGAATGAGCAGCTTCCGCAGCTCCCTTTTTTCTCGGATATCAATTAGTTCCGTTATTGGAATAGGTAAAGGAGTTAAGCGACCCAGGTTGCTTAACTCCTATTTTTGTTTCAGAAACGACTCTCAGTCGTACTGAAAACCGCGCAGCATGGCAACCGCGGCCATCCCGCCATCCACATTAATGACGCGCTCTATGCCGTTCTCCTGCAAATACTCGGCAACCCGGTAGCTTCTTACGCCATGCGCGCATACGAGATAAATATCCCGGTCCTCCGGCATTTCCCCTAAACGATGGGGAATTTGCCCCATAGGAATAAGCGTTGCTTCGTCCAAATGATAATACTCCCATTCATGCGGTTCTCTTACATCAATGATCACGCTATCCTTCAAAGCCTGATCTTCCAAGGCTTCGATAAATTTCTGCGGATGTATACTGGATATGTCCATGATAGCCTTCCTTCCTCGCCTGCTTCTGAAGCAATTCTTATTTATTCAGTACAATAGCGAAAAACCAGCCAAAATACAAGCAAAAAGAGCATTGCTTTCTAAGCTTCCTTGCTTTAGAATAAACAAAAATGCTTTGCGGTCCAGTCCAAAATGACTTTCATGTAAAATTGGTGAAAATGGTTCGACATGTATTGACACGATTTCAACCGCATGGTAATCTAATGAAAATTCTATCACAGTAAAGCGTTGACGGAGCCAAGCAAGTAAAGTAGTTTTCAGAGAGCCGATGGTTGGTGTGAATCGGTAACGAACATTTTGCGGAGCACTCCAGAGTTATTGCATTGAATATGAGTAGATGCAGTCGGAACAGGAACACGTTACAGTTCCAGGTCGCAAGACCGATTGAGGCTTCCCGTGCGAATGGGCAGCGAACTAGGGTGGTACCACGAAAGCAATCTCTCGTCCCTTTGGAAACAGACATACGTGTCTCTTCCGGAGGGTTGGGAGTTTTTTTTATGTTCATATTCCAAGGAGGTAAGAATGATGTACAAAGTTCTTGTATCTGATCCAATTAGTGACATGGGAATTCAAATGCTTTACGATGCAGCTGATGTTGAAGTGGTTAAACAAACAGGTCTATCTGAAGATGAGCTCGTTTCCATCATCGGCGAATATGACGCACTCCTGGTTCGCAGCCAAACCAAAGTAACAGAGAAAATCATGAACGCGGCGACAAAGCTTAAAGTCATTGGCCGCGCAGGCGTCGGCGTCGACAATATCGATCTGGAAGCGGCGACGAAACGCGGTATTATCGTCATCAACGCACCGGACGGCAACACGATCGCAACTTGCGAGCTTACTTTTGCCATGATGATGTCCACTGCCCGTATGATCCCTCAAGCGTATAAGAAAACAGTCGGAGGCGAATGGGACCGTAAATTCATCGGTGTTGAGCTTCGCAACAAAACGCTTGGTATTCTCGGTATGGGACGTATCGGAAGCGAAGTGGCGAAACGTGCGAAAGTATTCGGCATGGAAGTGATCGGCTATGACCCGTTCTTGACTGAAGAGCGTGCAGAGAAACTCGGCGTTACGCTGGGAACGGTCAATGAAATCGTCGCGAAAGCTGATTTTATCACGGTTCACACACCGCTTACACCTGAAACGCGCCACTTGATTTCCAAACCGCAATTCGAAATCATGAAACCCGGCATGCGCCTGATCAACTGTGCGCGCGGCGGTATTATTGACGAGATGGCCATGATTGAAGCGATCGAACAAGGTATCGTAGCCGGCGCCGCTTTCGACGTATTCGAAGTAGAGCCTCCTCAGAACGATCACCCGTTCTTGAACAATCCTAAGGTCATCGTAACGCCTCACCTTGGTGCTTCTACGATTGAAGCGCAAGAGAACGTAGCGATTGACGTTTCTGAAGAAGTTCTTCATATTCTGCGCAATGAACCGTTCAAAAATGCGGTCAACTTGCCGCCGGTACCGGCCAATGTGTTGAACAAACTTCAACCGTACTTCGGGCTCGGTGAAAAAATCGGCTCCATCATCGGTCAAATCGCTCAAGGCGCTGTCTATGAAATTGTTGTCAACTATGCCGGGGATCTGATTGATGTTGATACAAGTCCTTTAACTCGTTATATTGTAAAAGGTATCTTCGAGAACCAATTGGAAGGCATTAACATTGTTAACGCTATGCACTTGGCCAAATCGCGCGATGTGAACATCGTTGTTCAGAAGTCCAACACGTCAAGCTCCTTTACAAACCTTGTGACCGTTACCGTAAAAACGAAACAAGAAGAAAAAACGCTTGCCGGTACACTGCTTGCCGGTTACGGAGAGCGTATCGTTCGGATCGATCAATATCCGGTTGATTTCTCGGCAGAAGGAAATCTCCTGCTTATCTCCCATAACGACAAACCAGGTATTATCGGACGCGTCGGAACGCTTCTGGGAAGCAACAATGTCAACATTGCGACGATGCAAGTAGGACGTAAAGTGATCGGTGGTTCCGCCATCATGGTTCTGACAATCGACAAATCCGCTCCTGCGGAAGTGCTGGCCGAACTGGCGACACAAGCCGAAATCGTAAATGTTCGAGCGCTGACGGTGTAATTCGCACTTGCTAAGGTACAAAGTGTTTCACGAACAACAAGATTTTGTCTGAATATTCTACAAAATGAAAGGCGATTGCTGTGAGATTTCACAGCAATCGCCTCTTTTTGTGTCGAAATTGTGACATTACTCGGGGTCGCAAGGGAGAAGCAATGTAAATGTCGTTCCTTGTCCCACCAAGCTTTGAGCTGTAATAACCCCGTAGTGCGCTTCTACGATGTTTCTAACAATCGCAAGACCTAAGCCCGTGCCACCGGACGAACCGCGCGTGCGGGCTTTATCCGCTTTGTAGAAACGTTCAAAGATGAACGGCAGGTCGTCGGCAGGTATCCCCTGCCCCTGGTCGGATACCTCAATGCGAATCGCCGGCTTATTCTTATATGCGGCCGGCTCCGCCTTCATGGCAATACCGGCCCCTGAGGCCGTATGCCGGAAAGCATTGTCGAGCAGGTTCGTCAGCACCTGCTCGAGCCGGTCCTCATCCCCTCGTTCGAGGATGAGGGGCTCTTCCGGCAGCGCCACGCTCAGCGCGATGCCGCGCTCTTTGGCCAGCACCGCGAATTTGCGGTGCATGCGCTTCATCAGGGAGTCGACTTCGACCTCCCTGAACACCAGCTCGAGATGGCCGGCCTCCATCCGAGCCAGATCGAGCAGGTCACGGACGAGACGCCCCATGCGGAGCGACTCGTCGTGGATGACCTGCACAAGCTCCATCCGCTCCTCCGGGGTGGAGGGGATATCGTCCAGCAGTGCTTCGCTGTAGCCCTGCAGCATCGAAATCGGCGTGCGGAGCTCATGCGACACGTTGGCCACGAAATCTTTGCGAAGCTTATCGAGAAGCTCCTCCTCCGTGACATTCCGGAGCACAGCCACCGCTCCGCGCACTTCCTCGCTATGCTCGCTCATATATAGCGGCGTCATGGCGACAGACCATACGCTGCTCTGGACGTGCAGCTTGGTGGCAGCCTCCGCGGACTCGTCCACAACCGCTTCAAAGAGCGGAATGAGCGGCACCGGGATCGGGATCGAAAACGGATTCGTGTAGCTCGTTAATCCCCAATCACCGAGCGCTGTATCCGGTTTGCGGTAGCGTTTGGTCTCCTCATCATCCTCCGACCATTCGATCGAGCTCCACTCCTGCACGATTTTCTCGCCCTGCGTATTCGTGAGCATCACCGATCCGTTCGCATCCAAGGTGATGACCGCATCGGTCATACTGTGCAAAATGCTGGATAAATGTTCCTTCTCCTGCGAAAGCGCACGGATGCTCTCCTGCATTTTCTCCCCCATATGATTGAAGGTTTTGGCCAGCTCGCCGATCTCATCCTTGGATACGATAGGCACCCTGGTTCCATATTCGCCCATCGTGATGAAGTCAGCCGCTTTCTTCAACTGCTGCAGCGGCCTCGTAATCCGCGAAAACAAGAAAAAGGCAAAGAAGGTCGTCATCAGAAAGCCCACAATGGACACATAGATAAACAATCTGAGCATGTACGACTGCGTTGCTTCAAGCGATTGCAAGGATTGATAAATCAGGGTTGCTCCGACGATGTTGCCCTGCAAGCTTTTCAAAGGTACAGCTACAACCAAATACTCTTCCCCAGCTTTTAACTTTCCTAATTTGGACTTGTTAATCGGTTTTCCGATGGTTTCACCTGCAAATACGCGTTGAAGCTCTGCATCCGTATAAAAGTCAGTGGCATGGAGACCACTTAGCGGACTTCCTTGTGTTGAAGGCATGGTGATTTCCTGCAAATCCTTAGAGATGACCTGCATTTTGGCATCCTGGAAACTTAACAGTTCGTTGCTCAATTGATAAAACTGCTCATTATACATATGGTGAGAAGCTTCATCCGAAAAGTTTCTGGCCAGCTTCTCCATGTTAGCGGTTTGATCCTTCGCTTGCGAGAAATAATTTTCCATATAATTGACAAGAAAAAGACCTAGTATGAGCAGTACAACCCCAACTAGGCCAATGATTGTCAACCAAAGCTTACCTACGACGCTTCTGAATATAAACACGTTATTTAGGCACCTCTAGCTTATAGCCTACTCCCCATACCGTCGTAATCATAGCTGCAGCATCCGGGGAAACCTTGTTTAATTTTTCACGCAGTCGTTTGACATGCGTATCCACGGTCCGTAAATCTCCAAAAAACTCATAGTTCCAAACATCCTTCAAAAGCTCCTCGCGCGAGAACACTTTATCCGGCGATACAGCCAGGTAATGCAGCAGTTCGTATTCTTTCGGCGTCAGCGCAACTTCCTGCCCGCCTGCCGTTACCCGATGAGCATCGTGTTCGATGATCAGATTTGGAAATACGATATTGTTGCTGGAGCTGGCATCCTTCGATAAGTAAGCTGTTGCCGAAGAACGGCGCAAAATCGCTTTCACCCGGTATATGACTTCGCGAGGCGAGAACGGCTTCACGACATAGTCATCCGCCCCGACTTCAAACCCGCTGACACGGTTCGTCTCCTCGCCTTTGGCCGTCAGCATGATGACCGGCGTTGACTTCACCTGACGAAGACGCGCGCAAACTTCAATCCCGTCAATGCCCGGAAGCATGACATCGAGCAGTACTAAATCATAGTCTGTTTCTGTCGCCATGCGCAGGGCATTCTCGCCGTCTTCCGCCTCTTCAATGATATAGCCCTCTTTCTCCAAATACATGCGGAGCAATCGGCGAATACGCTCTTCATCATCAACTACGAGTATGCTTGCTTTCATTTCCATGGAGCTTCACATCCTTATCTGAATTAAGTTCGATTGTTTTATACACCTGCATAGGAGTGCAGCCCTGCGATAACAAGGTTAACCCCCACTAACGTAAACATAACCACGATAAAACCGATAACGGTCAACCAAGCGGATTTCTTGCCCTGCCATCCCTTGGATAAGCGAAGATGTAAGAATACGGCGTAGAACAACCAAGTAATCAAGGCCCATACTTCTTTGGGATCCCAGCCCCAGAAACGTCCCCACGCTTCCTGCGCCCAAATCATCGCAAAGATCAACGCGCCTAAGGTGAAGATCGGATAGCCGATCGCGATCGCCCGGTAGGAGATCTCATCGAGATCCTCCGGATCCATGCCTTTCACGATAGGCCCGATAGAAGCGCCTAATGGTTTGCGGGCAACTAATCGTGCCAGCCAATACAGCACAAGCCCTCCGATAACGGACCAAATCACGGTGTTCAGTTTACGCCCTGCGCTCGCTCCTTCCATCCAGGACGGCGCCGTAAACAGCGGTTCCTTCATGCCCAAGAACGGCTTCATTTCCTCAAGCTTCATACCGTATGGCTTCACAATCGGCGGTAGTACATAAGTTTCATTTTGGATGCTCGTTTGCTGTTGTCCTTGCGCATCCATGACCGTGACTTCTTTGGAGAAAACAGCTTTATATCCTGTACCATTGAATGTAAAGATTGAAGCAATAAAGGCAACTAGCATGAGGATGAAAAAGAGGGTGAGCTCTACGCCTCTTTGCTCGCGTTTATCTGATTTGGAAGTTCCTTTATAATCCACGGTACGCATAAGATACATAAGTCCCCCAGCGAAGCCGACTCCAAAGAATGCTTCACCGGTTGCTGCAGTCGTTACGTGGATTTTCAGCCAGTAGCTTTGCAGCGCCGGAATCAATGGCTGAACCTCGCTCGGGAAGACCGAAGCGTAAGCGATGATGATAAAACCGATCGGCAGCGCGAACACCCCAAGCACGGGCGTACGATAAATGAGGTAGACGACCAGGAAAGCAAGCATGATCATCATGCCCAGGAAAGTCATGAATTCGTACATATTAGATGTTGGAATATGTTTGCCTTCCGCCCATCGTGTAAAGAAAAACGTTACTTGGCAGGCAAACCCGAATACGGAAGTTAGGAAGGCAACGAAGCCCCACCTTTTCTGATGCTGCTCCGGATCCCGGTTGCTCCACTTTTTCCCTGTAATCGAGAGGACAAAAAGCAGAAATGCGGCCAGGTATACAAAAAATGCGATAAGTAAAAAGGTGCTGCTGACTGAATTGACATTCACCCCTGGTTCCCTCCATTGTCTAATGATTTCGGCGATACTTCGATGTTGTTTTTCTTTAAGGCTGCTGCAACTTCATTGCGCAAGCCGAACCAGTTTTTATTCGTATGGCCGCCCAACGTAAGCTTGCCATCGTCAATGCGCATCCAGATGCGGCGGTGCTGCCAATAAAAGCCCATAATGACACCGATCATAAATATCGCGGAGCCTACCCAAATATAAGGCATTGCTTTGTCGATACGAATGTTCAAGTAAGTTGTGTAGTTGGCAAACTGTACGCCTTCCATGGAACCGACGGCTAACTTCAGCTTCTGGCTGAGCGGTCCGTTGATCGTGTCTTGGGAGAACGCTTCTTTGTCGATTTGTCTAGGGAAATACAAGTACGGTTCGCCGTTTGCAGCAAGTCCAGGGCCTGTAATGTTAAAAATAAACGCCGGAGCTTTCGGTTCATTCGACTTGGAGACAGGTTGTCCCTTCTCTAACCCGAACTCAGGGAAGAACCCTTTTAAGGTCAACTTGTAAGGTCCGACTTGATAAACATCCTTGGGATTATTCATCGGCAAATCGAAACTGCCGAACGTTTCGCCCGTTGCCGGATTGCTGAGTGTCGGTCTAACCGAGATCAACAGCGGCGTGGATTTATAATCGAATTGATACGCTTGCAAACCTTTGTAATCCAGAGGGTGATTCACCAAAATATTGGCTTTGTGCACTTCTTCCAAGACAGGTTCTTTCGTGGCATCGTCGCAATTCGCAGAACAATGATACAAGACAGCCTGAGTTTCATACGTTTTGGGCACGATTTGTCCCTTGGACTTAATGCTTTCAGGCAAATCCTTATCGTCGTAGAACTCCAAGTTAAATTTCTCATTTTTAATAAAATAGGAAGTATGCGGTATAGCCTTGGTTTCACCTTCCAAAATGCCCATATACTCATCCATATGCCAGCCGGGAATGCTTCTCATCAAGACGCCGATCAGAAAAATAATAAGCCCAATATGGTTAATATACGGACCCCAACGGCTAAAGCGGTATTTCTCGGCAAGCAGCGCCGTGCCATCCTTATGTATGCGGTAATTTTTCTTGCGTAAAAGCGCGCCAAGCTTATCGGTCCACTCCGCTTCATCGGTTCCTTGCGGCAAATCGGTCACCAGGGTCACTTTTTGACGGGTCAAGAAGTTGATATGCTTGCGGATTTGCTGCTTGGATAAAGCGCGGTAGAGCGGCAATACCCGGTCCAGACTGCAGATGACCAGCGAAGTTCCGATCATAAACAGCAGGGTGATAAACCACCATGAGCTGAACGTGTGAGATAAGCCGAGAAAGTAATAAATCGATCCGAGCTTCCCGTACGTTTGGGAATAATACTGCGCGGGATCCATATCCAAGAACGTATTTTCTTGCGGATAAATGGTACCTACCGCAGAGGCAAGCAGCGTAAAAATAATAATCCATACCGCTATTTTAACCGAGGAAAAGAAATTCCAGACTTTGTCTAAAATAGAGGGGTTTGATTTCTGTGAGCGGCGGGCCATACCGTCGTAACGCATTTCGAGTATATCTCTGCCATCCGTATCGATCAGCGGATTCCCGCAGGATTCACAGAGCGTAGTTCCTGTGGGATTCTGATGCCCACAATCGCATTTGGTATTGTAGAACATGATGACCTCCTGAAAACTCTAAGCATTCAACCATTTAGGACTTCCCGGCAAGCTTGGACAGCGTTTCATCGATAAAAGATTCCGTCATTTGGCCGATCTTTTTCACAGCTACTTTACCGTCCGTTCCGATAAAGAAGGTCGTCGGATAATCCATGACGCCATATTGCTTCCGGACCACTTCCTTCGCATCCAGCAGCACCGGCATGTTTAAGTTATACTGATCCATGAAGCTCTGCACGGTCACTTTATTTTTGTCGACGTTGACTTCAAGAAAAATGACGCCTTGCTTGCTCCATTTGTCATACTGCTTTTGCAGCGCAGGCATTTCTTCTTTGCACGGCGGACAAAATGTGCCCCAGAAATTAATTAAAACCGGTTTACCCTTGTATTCCGAAAGCTCATGCGTCTTGCCATCAAGACCGACTAATGAGAAGTTTGTCGCTTTGTCGCCAACTTGAGGATATTTTTTACTGTCCGAAGCCGACAAATTCGTAATAATGGTAAACACGCCAATAATAAGCACAATCGCGAAAATACCGATCTGTACCCATTTTTTTCTCGCACCCACGGTTAATCACCTTCGCTTTTTCTTTGGCTATGTTAGTTTTTTCACATAGCGTAATATCTTTATTAT
>NZ_JBYTBS010000098.1:0-13483 GCF_058789495.1 Paenibacillus sp. FW126-R14
CAGCCCCAACAGCCCCAACAGCCCCAACAGCCTCAACACCCTCAACAGCCTCAACACCCTCAACACCCTCAACACCCCCAACTAGCCTATCTCACCGCACTTCCCCCCAAACTAGCTAAGTACTTTCCAACACACTATCGCACTGTCCCAGGCGAATCTTATTTGCTGGTTGATATGCAGTCTGAGGGCCGTAAAACTCACCAAGAAGTGCTTAAAGAAATCTGCTAGAGGGAACTAGGATCCGTTATTTGAGCGAATATCCGGTTTTGTTCAGTCGAAGAGGAACTGTAGGGCTCTATTTCGCCAGTTTGGCTGCATTTCAGCCAAAATAGTCGCAATAGAGGACCATAGTTCCCTCGGATGCACCGTTGGGCAGCTGCAGGGATAAATAGAGGACCATACTTCCCTCCAGTAAAGTGGATTTAGCCCATTGCATGTTATAGTGGTATAATTGGGATAAAATAGTAGGCGGACCCGCATGCGGAGGCGATTTTGAATGAGTACGAAGCTGATGGCTGTCTGGTTATGCTGCGGCATGCTCCTTTTCGCCTGCGGCAAAGACATTGGCGAACAAATTGAAGGGGATCTTGCTGCCATAATGACAGATCCTACGCTGATGGTTTCCAGCAATCCTTATGTTAATATTGCTAATAACAAGAAATCCTACGATGATATCGTTCGGCATGGTGAGGCTGCCCTTCCATATTTGACGCTAACGCTGAAAGCTAGTACGAACAATGGCCTTAAAGAGTGGGTCATAGCTTATGCTTGTGCGGACATTTTAGGAGAGAAAAACCCAGTCAAAGAGTGGGCAACCGGCAAGGAATGGCTGGATGGCTACGAATTAACAAAGTAGGGCGCTGCCTCGTGCCGTCCTTCTCCACTAAGAAAAGAATGGAGTGATCGCAAGATGGACGCTTCCAAATATCAAAAATATTTCACGGCAGACGACTTCTGGTCCAAATTGAAAAAGGGTGCCAAAAAGGCCGGCAGCAAAGTCATTTATAGCGGTTTGCTGCTCTTTTACGCGTTGGAAAGCCCCAAAACGCCGCGTAGAGTAAAGGTTCAAATATACGGAACACTGGGGTATCTCATTTTGCCGCTGGATCTTATACCCGATTTGCTGCCGATTATCGGCTATGTCGATGATTTAAGCGCGCTGGGGCTGGCTCTTGCCGCCGTCGCCAGAAGTATCGACGAGGACGTGAAGCTCAAAGCAAAGAATAAGCTGCGCGACCTTCTTGGGGACGATGCGCTGAAATCCAAGGCTATCATCGACATCGACGGCAAGCTCGTGGTGGATCAAGAGAAGACCGAGCAGGGTTGATCAACTTTGCGGGAAGCTCCGGCCCCACACAAAAAACCTTTCACCCCACAAAGTGGAATGAAAGGTTTTTTCAGCGTTTCCGTATGACTAACAGGTAACCATCCAACTGTGCTTATCCGCAATCCGACCGTACTGAATGCCGGTGATCGTGTCGTAAAGCTTATGAACGAGCTCTCCGATTTGCCCCTCGTTAATGACCATCGGCTTTCCTTGCCACAGCAGGCTGCCGATTGGCGAAACGACAGCAGCCGTACCGGTGCCGAACGCCTCTTCGAGTGTACCGTTTTCGTACGCCTGAACGATTTCGTCGATGGAGATTTTCCGCTCCGTGACGGGGATGCCCCAATCGTTCAGCAAATGAATGATGCTTTTGCGGGTGATGCCCTCCAAGATGGAGCCGCTAAGGCTTGGCGTGACAACTTCACCGCCGATTTTGAAAAAGACGTTCATGCTGCCGACTTCTTCGAGGCTTTTCTTGTCGATGGCGTCCAGCCACAGCACTTGCGCGCAGTCATGCTCCTTCGCCAGCACTTGCGCCTTCAAGCTTGCCGCGTAATTCCCGGCTGCTTTGGCGCCGCCGGTACCGCCTTGAACTGCTCTGGCGTAGTGGCTTTCCACAAGAATTTTGACCGGCTGCAGCCCTTCCTCATAGTAAGCGCCAACCGGCGACATGATGACAACGAAGGAGTAGCTGGAGGAAGGACGTACGCCTAAACCAGCCTCGGTAGCAATGACGAAAGGGCGAATATATAAGGACGCACCTTGTTTGTGCGGTACCCAGTCGGCATCTATGCGAACGAGCTCCCGAATGGCATCCACAATGAAAGCTTCGTCGATAGCCGGCATATTGAGCCGCTCGCTGGAACGGTTCAGCCTGATGGCATTTTGGTCGGGGCGGAAAATTTGGATGTCGCCGCTCTCGGTCCGAAAAGCTTTTAACCCCTCAAAAACAGCTTGCCCATAATGAAACACCATCGCGGCAGGGTCATAAGACAGTGGCCCGTAAGGGATAATGCGCGGATCATGCCAGCCTTTCCCTTCTTCATAGTCCAACAGGAACATATGGTCTGTAAAATGACGCCCAAACCCTAAACCATCCTCGATGCCGGGTTTTGTTTTGCCGTGCGGATTGCGTTCAAATCGAATTTGTCCATACATTGCGAGCAACCACCTTTCGTTTACGATCCTTATCGTTATTCTATACTATAGAAAAATAACAATCATTGATCAATTATGAAATTTCAATTACGATCATAGGTAATCGCTATGAACGGGGGCCTACTAGGATGGATTATCGGTTATTAGCCTATTTTTTGGCCGTTTGTGAAGAGCTTCATTTCACGAAAGCCGCCGAAAAGCTGGGAATCAGCCAGCCGACGTTAAGCCAGCAAATTCGCGTGTTGGAGCAGCGGATCGGATCGCCTCTTTTTCAGCGAATCGGTAAAAAGGTTTACTTGACGGAAGCGGGAGAAATTTTGCATAAGCACAGCCGGAATATTTTCCACGAGCTGGAGCAGGCGCAGGCTGCTTTCAACGAGATTCAAGGCATGCAGCGGGGAAGGCTGCGAATCGGGTGCTCCGGCAATCATTTGCTCACGGGGACGATGGTGGCTTTTCATGCGCATTTTCCGAAAATAGAGCTGTCGGTAGCCGAACTGGCGACCGAAGAGACGATAGAGGGGCTGCTGAACAATCAGCTGGACTTAGGCGTTGTCTTTTTGCCGGAGGCGGATGACCAGCTTGTTCGAATTCCTCTGTATAACGAAAAATTGCTTTTCGTCGTCTCCTCCAAACATCCGCTCGCTGGCAGCGAGACGATTCGTCTGGCGGATCTCGCTGAGCTTCCGGTGGCGATGCTGCCCAAAAAGTTTTACGTCAGACACATGATAGAGGCGTGCTGCGAGCAAGCAGATTTGGTATGTAAGCCGATGTTGGAGCTTTCCACGTTGGAATCTTTGCTGCAAATGGCCAAAAACAATGTGGGCGGAGCGGTTTTGCCCGGCTCGTATGTGGAAAGCGTTCAGGGCAGCGACATTCGGTGTATTCCGATCGTAGACCCTGTGCCTCAGAAGGACGTCGGCATTGTGTACCGCAAGGACATGTTCCTGTGCCAGACGACCAAAATGTTCATGAAGCAGGTCATGCAGCAATTCCTTGGCGAGAGCAAAGACGTTCCGGTTCCGGTATAAAGCAAAATCAAATGAGGGATATGACAAACATGGAACATGTATATATTTATGCCTGCCACGAAGACGAGCAGGAGCTGTGCCAGTTGGAGCTGCGCACTTTACTGGGCGCAGAAGCTGTGCTCGGCGCGGGCTACGCCGTCAGCGCGCGCCGCGTAGAGCCAAGCCGCAGCCCGTTTCTGAAGCTGCGGCTGGATGTTCGGTTCGAGGCCGGCAGCCTGCCGGAGCTGGCCTCGCAGGTTCAGTCGTTGACCGTACGCGGGTCAACGTTCAAGGTCGCGTTCGCGGAGACGGACACCCCGGTCAGCTATGACCGGCAGCGGGACGTCGAACGCGAAATAGGCCGGCATCTGCGCGGCAAAGCCGAGATGCGGAAGCCGGAGCAGTGGTTCGCCGTGACGGAGCTGGGAGGCCGCTGGCTGTTCGGCGACGGCGTTTACGGCGAAGCCGTATGGCTGCAGCATCAGCAGAAGCCGCAGAACTACTCCACCGCCCTGAGTACGCGCGTAGCGCGGGCGGTGGTGAACATCGCCGTGCCCGTTACGGAGGGCGCGCGGGTCATTGACCCGTGCTGCGGCATCGGCACGGTGCTGGTGGAGGCGATGTCGATGGGCATCGACATCGCCGGCAGCGACATGAACCCGCTGGCGGTGCGCGGCGCGCGGGTGAATTTGGCCCACTTCGGCATGCCGAATGTGGTCGCGCTGGCGGACATGCGGACGCTGGGCTTGCCCGAGCCTGCCCCTACGCCTGCCCCTGCGCCAGCACTAGCGCCTGCGCCAACACCAGCTCCGGCCTCAGCCAGCCGCTCGCAGAGCCGTTATGACGCGCTTATCCTCGACATGCCGTACAACCTCTGCTCCAAGCTGCCGGAGGACGAGCAGTTGCAAATGCTGCAGTCTGCCCGCCGTTTAACGCAGCGTGCGGTTCTTATTACGACGGAGCAGATCGATCCGCTTATCGAGCAGGCAGGCTTTCGCATCGCCGAGCGCTGCGCCGTCCGCAAAGGGAAGTTCAGCCGGCAGATTATCGTCTGCGTTTAACTGAACATTTTCCCCAGCGGGCCGTCCTCGGCAATGATGTCTTGGATGGCATACACGGAAATAGGGAAGTAGAGAAAGCCGTACACATAGGCGGCCAGCTCATAGACCTGAAAATAAATGACCAATGATTTATCGGCGATATAAAAATCCTGATCCGGCCGAATGCTCTTAAAATCAACCAGCAGCGGGATTTTGCGCAATGTAATTTCAGCTAGAATCATTTCGCTCAGCTTTCCGATATAATCGCTGCCGGGCTTAAATAAATCTTTTAGCGCATAAGTTTTGCCGGTTTCTGTCTGAAACGTTAAGGCGTTCTGAATCGTGAGGCCGTGTGCGCCGCCTGAGAACGCATAATTCCACAAGGTCAAGCTGAGTACGCCCCGCTGATTGTTTTTCAGTTCATAATAGGCGGTAACGTCCGTCAAAGGATTTTGCGGGTAGCCTTGCTCGCGAAGCTGCTTATTAACGGCATTAACAATCGCCACGTTCATGGCACGCTGCGCTGTGGATGGCGTATGGTGAATAACGGCGGGATACAGCAGCGTTAATTTATCGCGAAGCACCTGGTAGGTTTGTATACTGACGGGGTGATCCAATTCGTCCATGCTTTTCAACCATCCCTAACCTTTTTGATACAATTTATTCCGCGGCTGGGCGTTTGGTTCACACGATGAAAAAGAGCTCTCCCGGGGTCTTGAGCGACCTGATGGGAAAGCTCTTTTCTGTCTGCGCATAGAGGCAAACGGTACGATGTAAAAATAGCGTTGTGACTACTCTTCAGAGGAAGTCTCCTCGTTGGCATTAGCGGTTGAGCTTTGAAGCATTGAGCTTAGCTCCTCCACCTGCTGCTGCGCTTGGCTGTCTTCCGCATTGGCCTGGGCGGCATTGATGCCATGACTTACCGCATCATTATTCTGATTGTTCGTCGACATGAACATTCACCTCCTCATTTTTCAACTAACTAAGTATGCCTCCGTCTGTTCCGAATTATGCATAAGATTTCCAAGTTGCCCATAGGCAGTAACTATAAAGGGTGACGAACTAATGTATTTCACAAATGGAGCAGGGAGGAGCATAATAGAAGAAAATGGGAAGGTGGCGAATTTGGATGGGAAAATCATTCGAGGCTATTCTGCCGGAGCATGAGGCGTTTATTGCGAAGCAGCGCATCTTTTTTGTGGGGTCGGCCCCGCTGTCGGGGGACGGGCACGTGAACCTGTCGCCGAAGGGTCATGATGTGCTGCGCATTTTGAACGAAAATGAAGTGGCCTATTTGGACTTAACCGGGAGCGGCAACGAGACGAGCGCGCATCTCGAAGAGAACGGACGAATTACCATCCTGTTCTCCGCATTCGAGGGACCTCCGATGATTCTGCGTCTGTATGGGCAAGGGCGCGTCATCCTGCCGGAAACCCCGGAGTGGGAGGCATTGGCTCCCCGGTTTACAATGCTGCCCGGGGCCCGGCAAATCATTGCCGTCAAAGTGCATGAGGTCAAGACCTCATGCGGCTTTAGCGTTCCTTTCTACAACTATGAGGGCGAGCGGAATACGCTGCAGAAATGGGCTGCGAATAAGGGCGACGAGGGTCTGCTGGCGTATTGGCAGGAAAAAAATATGACCAGCATGGACGGCATGCCGACGCCACTCGGGCAAAAGTTATCCACAAACAACCTTTAAACCGTTGCTTTTTAGCTAAAATGCTTCCGCAGCGCTTCCGGCGCAGCTGCGCTTTTGCGTGTCGAGCTGTCCATCGTAACGCTGGTTACCAGCGCATCTGCGCATAGCTCATTTTGCTTGTTATATATCTCTTGCTTCAGCACGTAGCTGGAGCGTCCCATTTTCTCGGGGCGGCAAGTAACGGTGAGCTGTTCTCCTTGTTTGCACTCTTTCTTGTAATTAATGTTGATGTTCACGGTGACGGTCTGTATGCCCATGGAGCCGAAAGTCTCGTAAGACAACCCGGAGAGTTCGTACCATTCCTCGCGCCCCCATTCGAGATATTCCAAGTATTTGGCGTTGTTGACGTGGCCGTTCACATCGATTTCCGTCGAGCGGACGATGATTTCAAGTCTCGATTCCATGCGGGAGAACTCCTTTGTTTGCGCCTGCCAAGGGCACGTGTTTTGTTGTTATTATAGCTCGTCTGTACCGGATAAAACCAGTTGATGCCTCATAGCGCTCCAGTATTTGGGTAAACTATGCTTCATGTGTTTGACATGGGTCAAAGGTAGGTTAACAAATGATATCGGCGGGCAGCGCCTGCAAAGGAGGATATACAGATGGAGCAGCAATACCGGATTGAACGAGATACGATGGGGGAAATCAGAGTACCTGTGGATAAGTTGTGGGGCGCGCAGACGCAGCGCAGCTTCGAGAATTTCAAGATTGGCACCGAGCGGATGCCGGAGCGGTTGATTGGGGCTTTTGCTTTGTTGAAAAAGGCTGCCGCACAAGTCAACCGTGAGCTTGGCGGGCTAACGCCGGAGAAGGCGGAGGCCATCTCGCAAGCGGCGGACGAAATCGTGCAGGGCCGCTGGAGCGGAGAGTTCCCGCTCGTCGTCTGGCAAACCGGCAGCGGGACGCAGTCGAACATGAACGTCAACGAGGTGATTGCGCATCGCGGCAGCGAACTGCTCGGGGATGGCGCGCGCATCCATCCCAACGATGACGTGAATCGCTCGCAGAGCTCGAACGATACGTTCCCTACCGCGATGCACGTGGCCGGGGTTCTCGCGGTGGAGCAAGAGCTGCTGCCTGCGCTGGAGCTTTTGCAGGCGACGCTGCAGAGCAAGATGGAGGCTTATGCCTCCATCGTAAAGATCGGCCGCACCCACCTGCAGGACGCAACCCCGCTCACGCTGGGGCAGGAAATTAGCGGCTGGTGGGCGATGCTGGAGCAGGCCGCGCGCATGGTGCGCAGCAGCGTGGATACGATGCGCGAGCTGGCCATTGGCGGCACCGCGGTCGGCACCGGTCTGAACGCGCATCCGGAGTTCGTCTCGCGCGTTGCCGAACAGCTCACGCGCGAGACGGGCACGCGCTTCGTCTCGGCCGCGAATAAGTTTCATGCGCTGACCAGCCATGATCAGATCGTTTACGCTCACGGCGCGCTGAAGGCGCTCGCGGCGAACTTGATGAAGATAGCCAACGATGTGCGGTGGCTATCGAGCGGCCCTCGCTGCGGGATCGGCGAAATCACGATCCCCGAGAACGAGCCCGGCTCTTCGATTATGCCGGGCAAGGTCAACCCGACCCAGAGCGAAGCGATGACGATGGTCGTGTGCCAGGTTATGGGCAACGATGCGGCCATCGGCTTCGCCGCCAGCCAAGGCAATTTCGAGCTGAACGTGTTCAAGCCCGTGATTATCCATAACTTCCTGCAGTCCGTGCGGCTGCTGGCGGACAGTATGCGCTCGTTCAACGACAACTGTCTCGTGGGGATGGAGCCGAATCGCGAGGTGATTCAGCGCAATCTCGAGCAGTCCCTCATGCTGGTTACCGCGCTCAACCCGTATATCGGGTATGAGAAAGCGGCCAGCATTGCGAAGCAAGCCCACAAGGAAGGGCTGACGCTGAAGGAGTCTGCCGTGCGCAGCGGCTACTTGACGGCGGAGCAGTTTGACAGCTACGTGCGGCCGGAGGAAATGGTGCAGCCGAAGGCTTGATGCGGCGGCACGATTCAGGCGCAACCATCGACTTCGCAACTTCGCAGGAGCTTTTTGGTCCGCCAGAGGGAACTACAGTCCGCTATGTGCTCCCAAAGCGGTTTTTCCGGCTTTGAAGAGGAACTATGGTCCCCTATTTGCCCGTTTCAAGGGGAAATGGCGGCTGCAGGGGCAAATAAAGCCCTGTAGTTCCCACTAAAAGTGGAATCTGGCCGATTTTGCCTAAATAGGGGACTACAGTTCCCTTTAGAGGGAGAGGAACGTCACTCCCCGAAAGCAAGCGTGTTTTATAAGGCCCGACGCATGCACTCTTAATCCCGAATGCCAAAAAAAGGTTGAGCAGGGTACTATCCTGTCCAACCTTTTTCGCATCTACCTTGATAAACGCGCTCGCCCTAAAAGCACGACGAAGTCGTTTATCCTTGTTTATTGTATGGGATCCGGGATCAGATTTTTCTCCAACAGCTCGCTGTTCGTCTTCATGTGTTTCATTTCATTGCCGAGCTTCTTCATTTCCTCCAAATCCTGGGCCATGGAGCCATTGTTGGCTTCTTCCAAGGATTTGCCGGAGGAACCGTTGCACAGCCGTTCTAATTCGATCAGCTTGTCCAGTGCAGCGCGACGGACTTCCAGTGGAACGAACGTATTCTCCGGAAAGTCGGCCTCATGGAAGTGTACGGTTGTATTTCCGTGCTCTGAAGTTAGGGACGTTAACGTAAGCGGATAGGAGGCTGCCGTAGCCTCGCTATAAATATTGAATTGATAGACGGCTTTCTCCGTGTATTCGACACGTTCCAATCCCAAATCGGTTAGTTGTCGATGCAGTGTGCTCTTATCCATACCAAACCTCTCCTTTCAAAATGTAGCTTGAAGCACTAGTGTCTATTGCGCCTTATCGCCAGCCATTCCGGCCATCGCCCGCACTTTATCACCAGCTTGCTCGCTAATTTCTTGCGCCTTATCGCCAGCCATCCCGGCCATCGCCCGCACTTTGTCACTAGCTTGCTCGCCAATTTCTTGCGCCTTATCGGCAGCCTGCTCGCCAAGCTCCCGCACTTTCTCACCGGCCAACTCCGTCATCTCCTGTGCTTGCTCGCCAAGCGTAACGGCCGCCCTTTCGGTTTTGTCACCTGCGTTGGCAGCCAGTTCCTGTGCTTTTGAACCTAAGGCTGCTGCAAAACGGCTCGTTTTATCATATAAGGTGCGATATGTTTTCGATAAATCCCTGCGCAGTTCCGCCCCCTGTTTAGGGGCTAACAACAATGAGGCTGCAGCGCCTACAGCACCGCCGATTAGTAAGCCTAGCCAGAGTCCGTCTTTGTTTGCTTCGACTGTTTCGCTCATGAGTCATCTCTCCTTCAAATAGGGTGTAGGTGGTCATGCGTCCTACTTGGTTGTAACCGGATTTCTGGTTTTTGAAACAGCCAGGGCTGTTTTTGTCGAAAATGTCTGTTTTTGATGATTAAAATTTTCGTCATACGGGTACTAGTTAGTGAACATCTTTATTTTTGTACTATGGTAAAATAGGTGAGGGGTTCCTGCTAACTTTTACCCGAGAGGGGATATGACGACGATGAGTATTGTCATTGTGGACGACAACGCGACCAATTTGCTGATTATCGAAAAAATTTTGCTCAAAGCCGGGTACACGGATCTCACGATGGTATCCTCGGCGAAAGAGCTGTACGACTTATTAGATATGAATTCGCCCCATCCGGCCGAGGTGCCAGTGGATTTGATTTTGATGGATATGATGATGCCGGAAATCGACGGAGTGGAAGCCTGCCGCACGATTCAAGCGGATGAAAGACTGCGGGATATCCCGATTATTTTCGTGACGGCGATGGGAGATTCCAATAAGCTTGCGGAAGCGTTAGATGCCGGGGCGCTGGATTATGTCATGAAGCCGATTAATCGGGTGGAGCTGCTTGCCCGAATCCGTTCGACGCTCCGTTTGAAATATGAGAAGGATTGGCACAAAGAGCGGGATAAGCGGATCAAATATGAGCTGGATTTGGCTAAACAGGTTCAGCGCAGCGTGCTCAGCCATCCGATTAAGAAGGAGGATATCCATATTTCCGCGGTGTATAAGCCCTCGTCCGAACTGGCAGGGGACTTCTACGCATGGTATCCGATTGGGCCGAACCGGTATGGCATTATTTTGCTGGACATGATGGGACACGGGATTTCGTCTTCGCTTGTGTGCATGTACATTTATTCGGCTTTGAAGGATACGATTACGCAGATTTGCGATCCGGAGGGCGTGATTCGCGAGCTGAACGGACGAATGCATCAACTGCATCAATCGGATAGTCTGATCAATTATTATTTCACGGCGATCTACATGGTTCTGGATACGGAACAGCGCACGATTGAGTATGTGAATGCGGGGCACCCGCCAGGCCTTGCGATGTTGGACGGCGAGATCAAGCTGTTGACGGAGGGCTGCTGTGCCATTGGCTTCTTTGAAGGGATTGACGTGACCAAAGGCGTGATTCGTTATGATCAAGAAGCTCGCATTGTTTTATTCACAGACGGTCTGTCGGAATGGCTCGATGATGAGGAGCAGGACGGCACCGCGAAAATCAAGCAAGGCCTGCAGTCCGCTGCAGCCCACGACCCTGAGGATTTGGTCGAACGCATCTATCCGTATGATAGAAGCGGATCGCCGCAAGACGACATGTGTTTGGTCATGATCAGTATTCCGTAACCGCTGTACCCGTGAACAAAAGAAGGCATGCACAAGTTCACCCCAAAAAATGGGGAAGCTTGTGCATTTTTTGTTTCAATAGGCGCATATGGGTGTAATAACGTGTATGAATGCAATCAGCAGGTCGGCTGTCATTTTCAAATAAATCCCAAACGGAAGGATGAGATGAAGATGAAGAAACAAGAATGTGTAGCCATGCTGCTGGCTGGCGGTGAAGGCAGCAGGCTTCGTCCGTTAACGCAGCATATGGCGAAGCCGGCGGTACATTTCGGTGGGAAATACCGGATGATCGATTTCGCTTTAAGCAACTGCCGCCATTCGGGAATCGGTACCGTCGGCGTGATGACGCAGTATAAGCCTGCCGTGCTGCATGCCCATATCGGAAGCGGGGACGTTTGGGCAGCGGAGGGCTGCGGTGGCGGCATTTCCATTCTGGAGCGGGAGGCCGGTGCGCCCAATGCCTATTCGGGGACCGCAGATGCCATTTATCAGAACTTAGCCTTTCTGAGGGAACATCAACCGCGCTATGTGCTAATTCTGTCTGCCGATCATATTTATAACATGGATTACCGGAATTTGCTGGCGCATCATCAGGCATCCGGGGCGGATGCTACGCTTTCGGTTATGCCTGTGGAATGGGAGGAGGCGAGCCGTTTCGGCATTGTTAGCGCAGATGAGCTCCACCGGATTACCGCCTTTGCGGAGAAGCCGCTCAAACCGGCCAGCAATTTGGCATCCATGGGCATTTATATATTTAACTGGGAGGTGCTGCAGTCCTGTTTGGAGCAGGATGCGGAAGATGTGGCGTCGAGCCATGATTTTGGCCGCGATATTATTCCCGGACTGCTGGCTTCCGGTGCGCATGTGTCCGCCTATCCTTTCGAAGGCTATTGGAAGGATGTGGGCACGATCGAAAGCCTGTGGGAATCTCACATGGATTTGCTTGATTATTATCCGAGGCTGCAATTGAATCATAAGGCATGGCCTGTGCTGACGGCCAAACGCAGCCTTTCCCAGAATTATGTAGCTCTGGATGCGCGCGTTCATCGTACGGAGCTTGGAGACGGCGTCTCCATCTATGGCAATGTCAGTCATTCCGTTCTGTTCGATGGGGTAACGGTCGAAGAGCGCAGCCGGGTGCTTAACAGCGTCATTATGCCGGGCGTTCAAATCGGGAGGCATGCACTTATTCTTAATGCGATTATCGGCGAAGGCTCGATTATTAAAGATGGCGCGATCGTAGGCATGCCGGGGAAAAAGGGGATTACTGTCGTGGGTGAGAACACCGTCATCGGACGGCATTATTCGGCCTCCATCCCTGTAAAGCTGACCGGTACGAGGCTGAATTTCATTTAAGCTTATGTGGGGTGAAAATGTACGGGAGACCCTGCTTTTAGATGTGAAGCTTGTGTAAAGTTGAGGTGCTTGTTACACTTAAAAGAGCAAACCACTTAAAAGGAGTGTGGCTCATGCCAGCAGAAAAGTTCCAAATTGACCAAGAAGAATTAGAGAAATCTATACAGCTTCATATCCGTGGGGAACTTGACTTGGCTGCGGCATTGAAGTTCCGCCATGCGCTTGAAGCGGTGGTTCATCGGACTGATAAAGCATTGATTCTGGACGTAGGCAAGTTAACATATATCGACAGCACGGGGATCGGTATTATGGTCTCCGCTTTGAAAATTCGCGATGAGCTCAAGGCGCCGTTCGCTGTGCGGCATATTCCGTCCGGTATTAAACGGCTCTTTGACCTTACGGGCATCTCCGGATTTCTGAACGAAGGGATCGAAGGAAGCGCATGAATGTCGTACGTCTGCACATACCCGCAGCAGCGGAGTATTTGGATATCGTCAGACTCAGTCTCTATGGAATTGCCTCTAAGCTGGGCTTCTCCTATGAGGACATTGAGGATATGAAAGTAGCGGTTTCAGAGGCCTGCAATAATGCCGTGCTTCACGGAGAGACGTCAGCCCGTTTAGGGCAAATCCAGATTCGTTATGAGCTGGGAGACGGCAAGCTGACCGTGAAAGTGAAGGATGACGGCCCTGGTTTTGATTACGAAGCGAAGAACGGGCGTGTTGAACCGCCAGTGGGCCAATCGCTTAGTGAACTGCAGTCCGGTGGCCTCGGCATGTACTTAATGCAAGCGCTGATGGATGAGGTGACGGTGAATACGGATCAAGGTACGGAAGTCACACTTGTTAAATATGTACAAAAGTAAAGGGCCGTCGCATGTGGTCAGGTATGACTGAGTGGGGGCAGCGAGGCAGAGGAAAAAGAAGCTGTCCAAAGGTATGCGGGCAGAAAAAAGTAACTGGTTGAATGTTAAAAGGAGCTAAGCGACTGTATGTGCTTAGCTCCTTTGCTATTGGCGCTGATTGCCTCACTCTTGAGGATGCTGCCAACTCGTGCCTGCGATTTTGACGAATAGTTCTCTCTAGGCATGGATAAGCAAAGTTGTGGGAACTACAGGTCGTGAGCGACCAATGGTAAAGTCGTGTAATTTAGCAGGTGGAACTCCTGCTTGGAAAGGCAAAAGCCATGCCGCCAA
>NZ_JBYTBS010000099.1:0-13259 GCF_058789495.1 Paenibacillus sp. FW126-R14
ATTCATCTCATTTATAGTCGATTGCTCGACTGTGCTTACTCACTCGTTGTTCAGTTTTCAAAGATCAATTTCTTTCGCTCGCCGCCGCGTTACCGAAGCAGCGAAAAGTAATATACCATGTCGAAATTTGATTTGCAAGCATTTTTTTAAATTCTTTTTTGAAGCATGTTTTCTACTACTTTTACCTGCGATTACCTGCGTCAAATCGGCAGATTAGCAATATACCATGGTTCCAACAGGATTACAACCTCCTGTCCGAACTTTCTCATCGATATTGCTAACCAGCCTCCTGACAAAACTGCAGCAGCAGCTTTATAACGCAGTAGTCAATACCAGCTTGTAAAAACGGAAGAAGTCCCATAAGCTAACGGAATTGCGGCTCCAACCATCAGAATGGGCCCCCACCAGGTGAAAAAGGAGATCCCCAAGCACAGGCTTATGAAGATCAGCGCAGGCAGCACAAGAATAGGCGTTGTTATCTGTAGTGCCTGATGTTTCGCTGTATCCTGAATAGGAAACAGCGTCAGAAATGGCGCCGTTAATTCATCCTTGCAAAAGGATTTCCGCCAAAATGCCAGCAGACATGCCGCAAGAATCCACACCGTAATCTTAATAGCTCCTGGCAAAATAAACATAGCCGCACTAATCAGAACGGCAAACTGTATCGTTTGCTTCCACTGAGTGCCGTTTCTAAAAAAAGATTTGGCTAATAGATCGGCAATTCCGCTGCCGGCGCCTTTTCCCTTGAACAAGCGCTGCGAGCTTCTAAATAAAAGAGGACGCCTGCGCTTCGGTTTTCTTTTTCGTTCCATCACGCGAATCAGCATCAGAGAGACGATCCGCATCCGCGCATCTCTTTCTCTGGCGATATCAGCGAAGAAGGCCCCTTTTTCTCGCAAACGTATTTTGCTTAGAAACACAACAAGTCCCAGAAGAAGAAGCAGAATCGCCCAAATATAATTCGCGTTATGACTTACCCCCGCAACCAGCATTTGATATAGAAAGAACAGCCCGGCAAAAGCCACGACCCGCAGCAGCCAAAGCAGTATTCCCTGTATACGAAGCGCAAGCAGTTGCCGAAACAAGCCTAAATTTATTTTCAACAGATAGGTAAGCAGCCAAAAACAAACAATCTGAGGCACGCCAAAAGCATACGTCTGAACCAGCAAAGGAAGAAAAACGAGCGTCAAAAGCAACGTCGTGATCCCCTGCAGCACAAGTGAGTATCTGTATCCAAGGAGCATGAGATGCTGAAACCAACGCCGGTTTTGCCTGAGAAAAAGCTGGTCCCCTTCCTCTACAAAATATCGAATCGTTCCCAGCCAAGCGAATAAATAGAAAACCGTGCCAACCAAAAACATCGGTATCCAACTAAACCAGGAAGGCTGAGCCGTCCACCAAGAATAGTATTGATAACCGGCCACAATCATCAGCGGTATAACAAAGTAGATGGCGATCACCCAATCCACCGCTGTTCGTAAGGCTCTATACTGGTAAAACCAATCCGAGCGGACCCTTCTTGCAAAAAGTTGGAAGGAGCTTTTCATAATTCGGTCCCCCCTCTCATAATAAGGAATGAAAGCAGTCGAATAATGGCGCATCCGGCAGGCCGCATTGCTGCCTAATATCCTGCAAGGAACCGTTGGCCACCAATCTGCCGCCTGACAGAAGCACAAACGAATTGCAAATCTTTTCGGCTGTGTCCAACACATGGGTACTCATCAAAATTCCAGCGCCTCGCTTGCGTTCCTCATCCAGCATCCCTAAGAAATCTTTGATCGCCTTCGGATCCAACCCAATGAAAGGCTCATCGACAATGTACACATCCGGTTTGTTCAAAAAGCCCAGGATCAGCATGATTTTCTGCTGCATCCCTTTGGAAAATTTCCCAGGCAATTGATGTTTCTCATCCAGCAGCCGGAACCGGTGCAAGAGATCGTCCGCACGCTCCAGAAATACTGTTCGATCCAGCTCATAAACAGCTGCCGCGAATTCCATATGCTCCCACAGCGTCAGCTCATCGTACAGAATCGGATGCTCCGGGATGTAAGCGTAGCTTTTTCGCTCCCCCTGAAAAGAGATTTCACCTTTGAAATCCTTCAACAAACCTAGGATGCTCTTAATCGTCGTGCTTTTGCCGGCACCATTCGGACCTAACAGACCTACCAGTTCACCTTGCCGCACTGTAAAATGAATATTTTTAATGATGTCCGGAACCTCGTCATAGCCGGCTTGATCGATATGTACTTCTAATACAGCTGCTTGTTCTTCTGACATTCGCGGCCACGTTCCCTTCTACCTTTATCCTATATATGGCATCTTTACATTTCTGCAGCCTTTTTTCAAGCGTTATGGTTATGTCCTTCTGCTTTATGCACTTTCTGGTCTTACTCGGCTGCCGCCGTCATAAAATGTTACGTGAACCGCTGAACCATCCTTACGCGAGGGGGGTACATGATGTCCGGACAGAACGAGCATGGATCGGCTTATTTTGAAAAAATGCTGAATATGATAGACGTCGGTGTTCATCTCATTGATCGTGAAGGAATCACTATTTTCTATAATAATAAGATGGCCGAAACGGATGGGCTGAAAAGGGAGCAGGTAGTCGGGAAGAACTTTTTTGAGCTGTTCCCCTCCTTAACCAATGAAACGAGCACTTTCATGAAGGTGCTGCAATCCGGCACGGAAATCAAGGAGAAAATCCAAACCTATGTCAGTGTCACGGGCAAAAGAATCACAACCATCAACAGCACGTACCCTCTTTATGAGCATGGTGAAATTATCGGTGCCCTGGAGGTGGCCAAAGATATTACGAGCATCGTTCATCTCCACGATCAAATTTTGGACCTTCGGCACCAGATTTATGAGTCCCCTGCCAAAGACAAAAAAAGCGCAAGCTCCGCCCGCTACCATTTCAGCGATTTGATCGGCCGCAACGAAGCTTTCCAGCAGACGATTTCTTTTGCCAAAAAAGCATCGCGTACAAGCTCGCCCGTTGTGATCTGCGGTCCGACCGGCACGGGAAAGGAGCTGGTAGCCCAAAGCATCCATAATGCAGGAGCCAGAAGAAACCGTCTATTTATCGCGCAAAATTGTGCGGCTGTCCCCAATGAACTCATGGAGGGCATTATGTTCGGAACAGCAAGAGGCGCCTTTACCGGCGCTGTCGACCGGGCCGGCTTATTTGAGCAGGCTAACGGCGGAACGCTTTTTCTCGATGAATTGAACAGCTTGGATGTAATGCTGCAGGCAAAATTGTTGCGTGTGCTGCAGGACGGTCTTGTTCGCCGGGTTGGGGGCACGCATGAGCAGCAGGTGGATGTCCGCATCATTACCGCTATGAATATAGACCCTAGGGATGCCTTGGATAAGGGTATGCTGCGCAGCGATCTTTTTTACAGGTTGAACGTTGTGAATCTGACACTTCCGCCGCTCGCCAAGCGTAAAGAGGATATTCCGATTTTGACGAATCATTTTATCGATAAATTCAATGAATTGTTTGGCATGAAAATTACGGGCATCGCACCTGGAGCTTTGCAGCGTTTGCTTGACTATCATTGGCCTGGAAATATTCGCGAACTGAGCCACGCGATCGAATCGATCTACAATCTGATGGAGCTGGAGTGCGAAGTCATTGAAGAAGTGCATCTTCCCGCTTCGATTATTGGGAACCCTGTGCTGCGATCCGAGCAGCGGCATGAGCCGGCGGCCTCAACGGGGTTAACCGATAAGGTGAAGCAGCTGGAAAAGGAAGCGATTGTGACCGCGCTCGCCCACCATCAATACAACGTTACCCTGACCGCTCAAGCACTCGGCATCAAGCGCCAAGCTCTGCAGTATAAGCTTAATCGCTATGGCATCGTGAGAAAGCCGTAATGTCAGACTCCGCAAGGAGTCTTTTTCGCGTTATCCGGTGTATCGAGGAAATGTTGGCATGCTTTTTGCATCTTCTAATACTGAGCAAACATCATTACTGGAGGTGCCACGATGGAACGACGTCACTGGAAACAAGTTGCACTATGGAGAAACGTCACGGATGAGCAGTGGAATGATTGGCTTTGGCAGTTGACACACACCATTCGTTCCTTGGACGATCTGAAGAAAGTCGTAAATTTGACCCCCGAGGAAGAAGAGGGCGTTCGTATATCGACGCAAACGATTCCTTTGAATATTACCCCTTATTACGCATCCTTGATGAATCCCGATGATCCGCGATGCCCGATTCGCATGCAATCTGTCCCTGTTTCCGCTGAACTGCTGAAAACGAAATACGATCTGGAAGATCCTCTGCACGAGGATGAGGACTCCCCTACGCCTGGATTAACGCATCGTTATCCGGACAGAGTACTTTTTCTCGTTACGAATCAATGCTCGATGTACTGCCGGTACTGCACGCGCCGCCGTTTCTCCGGCCAAGTCGGAATGGGCGTTCCCAAAAAACAATTGGATGACGCCATTGCCTATATCCGCAGTACGCCGGAGGTGCGCGACGTTCTGCTTTCCGGTGGGGATGGGCTGCTGATTAACGACAACATTTTGGAGTATATATTGAAAAATTTGCGCGACATTCCGCACGTGGAAATCATCCGGATCGGCACGCGGGCGCCGGTTGTTTTTCCGCAGCGGATTACGGAGCACCTCTGTGCGATTATCCGAAAGTATCATCCCGTGTGGCTGAATACGCATTTCAACCATCCGCTGGAAATTACGGAGGAAGCGAAGAAAGCTTGCGCCATGCTGGCGGACGCCGGTGTTCCGCTCGGCAATCAGTCGGTGATTCTGGCGGGCATCAACGACTCCACCTACATTATGAAAAAGCTCATGCATGATCTGGTCAAAATCCGTGTACGCCCCTACTACATCTATCAGTGTGACCTCTCTGAAGGCATCGGGCACTTCCGGGCGCCGGTATCCAAAGGATTGGAGATTATCGAGTCCTTGCGGGGACACACTTCGGGCTATGCTGTGCCAACCTTCGTCGTCGATGCTCCCGGCGGAGGCGGCAAAATCGCGCTGCAGCCGAACTATCTCCTGTCGCAAAGCCAGGATAAGGTCATTTTGCGCAACTATGAAGGGGTGATCGTTGGGTATCCTGAGCCTAAAACCTACGTGCCGGGCCGTGCGGACGCGTACTTCAACGAGGTGTACGGCGTGACGGAGCAGCCGGAAAGCACCGGCATCATCGCGCTGATGAAAGATGAAAAATTCAACTTGGTGCCAGAAAATTTGCACCGGATCGGCAGGAGAAAAGCGTACTTGGCATCGCCGGATCACGCTTCCCTTAAGGATCGGCGGGGCAAACGGGATGAGATGAAGGATAAGCTGATGAAGGGGAAGCAGAAGGAAAGCGGCGCATAAATGCAATAACGCAGCAAAAAGAAAGACTGGCGAGTGCCAGTCTTTCTTTTTGCGTTGGGCGAAGCAGCGGATTGATGTTTTTATTGGTGAGCCTAAGTGAGCTTCCGTTAGCCTCAATAGCTGATGACCAGCTCATCCAGATTGGGGGCGCTGGCGCCTGTCGTCGTCAGCCGAATCGTATTGCTGCCCGCTGCGAGCGTTTGCGTCGTGCTTACCGTCGACCAAGCGGCGTTCCAGCTTCCTGTCCCGGGAAAAGCAAGATTCGGGCTGAGCGCCGTTCCGTTGATCGACAAGACCATCGGTCTTGCGGTCGGATCCCCGTTCGCATATTTAAATCCAAGCGGGTAACTGCCGGCTGCCGGAACGTTGACTGTCCATTCTACATAGCCTTCTCCGCCAAAAAAGTTCAAATACCCGGAACCGCTCCAACCGGAGCCTAGCGATCCGACCGACCCTACACTGTGCACAGCGGTTTCCGCTTGCAGATGCTGAGCAGGCAGACTCCACGTGCCTGCCGCCGTATCGATCCGCCACTGACCATAGCCGTTAATGGTCGGCACCCCTGCGCTGTCAAAGGAAAGCGGGTACCATTGATTGCGCCCGATCCCTGTGCTGCCGCCCTTATTATTCCAGCGATCGCCCATGTAGACGTAGCTCGTGCCCGAAGCGCCTTGCACCGGCAGCACCTGATCCACCTGCGTATCGAAAGAATTGGTGGTGCTCGGGCTTGTCGGCACTAGCACCTCGGAAGACCACGTACCGGCGATGCTGGATGCCGTTCGATACCATGTCGGACTGGAGCCCCAGCCGTTCGTTTGCGAAGCCAGCAAATAATAGGTGGAGCCGCGTTTGAACAGCGTCGACGCTTCCTTATTCGGATAGCTGGAGCCCAGCAATTTCGTCGCAGAGGCAATGCTGAGATAATCCGGCGCCAGCTTGGAAATGCGGATGGAACCGTTCGTTCCCGGCGTATCGACGGTAAACGTGAGGTAGGTGCTGCCGTCATCGTCTTTGAAAATAGAGCCGAGATCTCCCATACTGTTCCCGTTCGGGTACGCATCGAATCGCTCGTACGTAAACGGGCCGGAGACCGACGAGCTGGTCAGATACGTCAGCTTGTTGCGTCCGTTGCCGTCGCTGTTGTTCCACTCCATGAACATGACATACTTGGAAGTAAAGCTGTTGTATGCCACGACCGGCCGACCGGCCCAATTCGAGCCGACAAACCCCGGAATGGTGCTGAAATCGACGACATTGCCTTGATATGCCCAGCTTGTTAAATCCGAGGAGGTGTAGAGATTTACTTTTTTCACGCCGCTGACCGAATAATCCAGACCATACCAGTAAAACGTATTTCCTTCTTTGATCACGTACCCGCCTTGCGCCCAAATCTGATTCCCGCTGGTGTCGTACCAATCGGAATTGTTGATGATGTCGCCGGAAGCCGCCTTAGCCGGCTGGCTGACGCACACCGCAGACAGAACAAGCAGCATAGCGAGCACCGCTGTCCTCCATTTTTGAACCCCATGTAATCTTCTTCCGAGCATGAATAAGTCCCCTTTCGCAAATGTGTTGTGAAGCGCTTACATTTATCATTGAAAGCAAAATGCCCGAAGGCATCTCACTTGGCAATGCAACTTGTTACCCTTTGACAGAACCGGCGATGCCGTCGACAAAGTATTTTTGCAGGAAAATGAATACGAGCATAATCGGGACAATCGAGATACAAGCAGCCGCAGCGAGTCCCGTATAGTCCGAGGAGTGCTCGCCGACGAGCGAGAAAATACCGACGCTGAGCGTGCGCAAGCCCGGATTGTTCAGCGTAAACACGAGCGGCGTGAAGAACGAGTTCCACGTCCACATAAACTGCATGACGATGACCGTCGCCATAATCGGCTTGCTCAGCGGCAGCATGACGGACCAGAACGTTCGGAAAAAGCCGGCGCCGTCAATTTCCGCGGATTCCTCCAGTTCCTTCGGCAGCCCCTTAAAATACGTGGTGTACAGCAAAATGAACAGCACATGCGCACCGCCGGCTTCGGCCAAAATCACGCCCGGCATCGTGTTCAGGAGGCTCAAGCTCTTGATCACTTGAAAAATCGGAATGATTGTATACCCTTTCGGGATAAACAACGTTGCGGTGATGACAGCGATGAGCGCCGTTTTGCCGAAAAACTCGACCCTGCCGAGCGCATAGCCGGTCATCGAGCAGACGACGACCACGATCGCCACTGTCGAAACCGTCAGCAGGACGGAGTTCACAAAGTACGTGGAGAAATTCGCGACTTCCCAGGCACGTACATAATTGTCCCATTGAAATTTCTCAGGCAGCAGGGTCAGCCCATGACCCAAATACTCCTGATTCGTCTTGAAGGAGGAAGCCAGCATCCAGAAGAACGGGTAAATCCAAATCAACCCGAATACGGTCAACAATATATGCGGAATTGTCGTTTGCAGCCTTTTTGTCATGATCCCACCCTCCGATTCGACCACTTGACCAGCCCGCCGAGCAGCATGGAAATCACAAACACCGTAATGCCGAAGAAAATGCCTGCCGCAGAAGCGTAGCCGACCTCAGGCAGACCGCTTCCCACCCCGCTGAACGCGAAACGGTAAATGTAGAGATCCACCATCTCGGTTGAAAGGCCGGGGCCGCCGTTCGTCATGACTTTGACTAGATCGAAGGCGTGCAAGCCGTCGACGACGGAGAGCAGCAAAATGACGGAACCTACGGGAACTAGCAAAGGGAGCGTAATGTAACGAAACGTTTTCCAATTCCCTGCGCCGTCTATAGTGGCTGCTTCGTACACATCCTGCGGAATGGATTGCAGACCGGCGAGCCAATATACCATTTTCACGCCGAACCATTTCCATGAGCTGACAAAAATGAGCACACCCAGCGCATAGGTACCGTCGCCAAGCCAAGGAATCGCTTTGGAGATGACTCCTGCTTGCAGTAAAAGATGATTGACGAGCCCGTTATCCGTTGCAAAAATGTATTGCATTACCGCGCCGACCACCGCTGTCGTCGTCACTACGGGCAGAAAGTAGATTGTTCTGTAAAACGTTTTGCCTTTCAGCTTGGAGTTGAGAATAATCGCCAGCAGCAGCGCAAACGGCAGCTGGAGCACGATCGTTCCTGCCATAAAAATAAAGCTGTTCTTAAAAGCATTCCAAAAGTTCGGCTCGTGAATGACTTCCTTGAAGTTGCCGAGCCCTGCGAAATCTTCCAGCGGCCCAATGCCGCTCCACTCATAAGCCGAATACACGTAGCTCATCACGATCGGATAGATCGTAAATACGAGAAACAGCACGAGCTGCGGAGCGACGAATACATAAGCCCACAATTTCCGCTTCAAAGCACGTGACATGCCGATTGGTTCGGTTGAAGCTATTTCCGCCTGAACCACGAAGTTGTTTCCCATCGTTGCTTCACTCCCTTACCCGCTTCCAGCCCCCGAAGGGGCCGGGTCAGCAGCACTTTACTTCTTATCTTTGTATTTGTCGGCCAAGTAATTTTGCTCAGGCGTCCAGTCCGGGAACACCCAGCGATCCTTGCTGGAGCCTTGAACAGATTTAAGCGCACCCTCAAAGGCAGCATCCTGTTCCTTGACGAAGTTGTCGACAGAACCCTTTAGATCCTTGTTGCTGCCGGAAAGGTAAGATTGAATAATATTTCCGATCGGCAGTTTGGAAGAAACGGACAGCAGTTTGTTCGTTGTCTCCAGCTCGATCCCGTTAATCAGCGGCGGAGAAGGCTGCACGCGAACAGTTCGGTTCATTATATCGATCAATTGCTTGAACTGCGGCTTCATGTCGATATTGCTGGCCGTATTCAGCGACCCAATTGGCGTCAAATCAATCGATTGCTTGAGCAGCTCCGGGTAATAATTGTCGGTCAGGAATTCAAACCATTTGACTGCTGCGGCCATGTTTTTGCTTTTCTTGGATACCATAAAGCCGTTCGCAGATCCGCCGTTGACGCCAAAGTAAGGCGCGGTGCCGGTTTTGGACGGAAGGGCGACAACGCCGAAGTCCAGATTCTTGTAGCTGTCGAGCAGCGTCTTCACGAACCAGTGGCCGTTCAGCATAAAGGCAGATTTGCCGTCGCCAAAGTCGGCGCTCGCTTGCGGCGGATCTTTAATAATGGAGTCGGCGCTCATGACGTTCTGGTCAATCAACTTTTTCAAATAGTCAATACCTTCGATGGTCGGTCCAGCTTGGTAGGTGGAACCCGTTTTCCAATCAAATTGCTTATCCGGGTACGCCTCGGAGGCAAGTCCCGCCTGGTCAGTTGTCGTCGCTAATTCGGCCACCACACGGCTTGCGAGCCAAGCGGCCTTAAATCCGCTGACGACGGGAACGAGCGAGGCATTCTTGTCTTTGAGCTGCTTGGATTGCGCGATTAGCTCATCCCAGGTTGCCGGCGGCTTGGCGATTCCTGCGTCCGTCAGCATCTTCTTGTTGTAGAACAGCACCGCCGGTCCGCGGACGAAAGAACGATCCGGCCAAGCATACACCTGCCCGCCAAGCGTAGTGCTGCCTTCCATCCAGGTGCCGCCATCGAATTTCTTCTTGAAATCGTCCGAGAACGGAATCGGTTGAATCAGATTCAGTTTGTTGAGCGCTGAAAGCGTCAGCGAATTATGGTATTGGAAAATATCCGGAAGCGATTCGCCCGACACTGCAGCTTGCATCGCAGCGGAATATTGATCCGGCGCATAGTTGACGACTTCAATCGTAATGTTGCTATTGAGCTGATGGAACGCTTCCGCCGATTTTTTGATAAGATCCAGCGTTTCCGGCGTGCGAACCCACATCGTTAATTTCACAGGATCTTTGCCGGCGCTCGCCGACGCTGCAGGCTTTTCATTCGTATCGCCGCAGCCGGCCAGTACCGCAACGGATAACAAAACCGGCACGATGGTTTTCAAAACTTGTGTGCGCTTCACGTGAATGTCCCCCTCTTGTTTATCTTGCAACCTAAGTGTATATGAAAGCGCAAACACCGAACATGTCGTCATTTTTTGCAATCGCGTCGATTTTTTTAACATCGCTGTGGTTACCTTTACACCTGCTTGTCCGTTTGCGCCCCTCTATATTCATTCGGCGATTTCCCCACGTACTTCTTGAACACTTCCGTAAAATGACGATTGTCCAAATAACCGACGCGCTCCGCAATCTCGTACACTTTGATAAATGGATCTCCGAGCAGGCGCTTCGCCTCTTCCATGCGCACCCCCGTCAAAAACTGAATGAAGCTCACGCCCGCTTCCTGTTTGAATTTGCGGCTGAACGCCGCCGGATGCATGCGGGTATACTCCGCCAATAGGTCCAGCGATGCTTCATGCAAATGCTGCAAAATCCACATTTTCGTCAGCTCCACGAACGAGACGCTCTCCGGCCGGCCTTCATCAGACGGGCTTGCCGGAAACTGCCGGCTTTCCTCCTCTTGCTCGGCAATCAACGTTTTCATGCGCGCAAGCGTCTGTTTCAGCTGCTCGTCATTCAGCGGCTTGCCCAAAAAGTCCGCCGCCTGAAGCTGAATCGCCCGGCGCGTGTATGCAAAATCCGTGAAACCGGAAATAAACACAACGGGAATACGGCCGTAATCTTTACGGATTTGCTCCAGAAAAACAAGCCCGTCCATGCCCGGCATGCGAATATCGCACAGAATCAAATCAAACTTCATTCGCTCCATCAGGAGCTGTGCCTCAATACCGTTATCGGCCGTTGCTGCGACCTTCAGCTCCGTATCATGCTGCAAGCGGCGAATCAGGCTTTCCCGAAAAATCAATTCATCTTCCACGATTAAAATATTGATCATTATAAATTCTCCTTTTTTCCAGCCTGACGTTAGGGTATAGTAAATGCACCCCATCTATACAGGAGGCGCATACTACATATGAACTCGCTCAGCGCGTATCTGCGCACCCGATTCTCCGTCAAATCGCTGACACAGCGCATCTTCATCACGTTCAGCTCCATGGTCATGATTCCGCTAATCATCTCGGGCGCTTACATTTACCACAACTATACCAAAAACTTCGAGGAAGAATCATACAAGCATGTCGAGGATTTTGTGCACAAGCTGAACGCCGATTTGGATAAATTGTTCTCCGAGAGCAACAGCGCGCTGATCTCCCTCTGGCTCAATGAAGATATGCAGGCGCTCCTCAGCATGCCTTCCAAGGATTGGAGCAAGAATACAACGGAATATTTCCACCTGTCCCAAAATATAAAAACGATTCTCGGCTGGCGAAGCGGTGCCGCAGGCTTATTCGTCGTCACCAGCGACGGCGGGGTGATGAATGAATTGACCTCGAATGCGGTGAACAAAAGCTATCCTTTTGCCGATACGCCATTTTATCATAAGGCTCAGAGCTACTATGACGCCTTCCTGACCGGACCCGAACCGCAAAGCTACGTCCAGGGCAAGCCCGTGTTTTCGATTACGCGTGCGCTATTCAGCGGGCCGTATCGCACATGGTCCGGCATCATTCGGCTGGATTATGAAACCAGCGTCATCTCCTCGCTTTTTGAAAGTGTCGATCATGACCGGCACAGCGTGTACTTTGCCGTTGATAGCGATAACCGGATCGTCTACCATCCGGACGCCAGCCTGATCGGCACGCAGCTCGACAGCCGGCTGGTGCAGTCGATGACTTCGGCGGCCAATCATTCGGTATCTTTCAGGGGCCAAACCTATATTGCCGCTGCCCAGACGTCCAAGCTTACGGGCTGGACGACGATCGGCATGCTGCCGGAGACAGTCGTTCATCAAGAGGGTACCGGCATGCTGAAGCCGCTTTATCTCATCGGCGGGCTTTCGCTGCTGATCGTGCTGATTGCTGCCGTACTGCTGAGCGCCTATATTTTGAAACCGCTCCAGAAAATCAACGGCGCGTTAAGGAAGCTTGGACAGGGGAATTTTGCCCTGCTGGAATCGGACCCCGTACCTACTGAGCTGACGATGATCGTCGACCGGTATAACTTGTCCATTACGAAGCTGAAAGCACTCACCGAAGATTTGATTCGAAAACAGGAGGCCGAACTTCGGGAAAAGGAAGCCGAGCTGATTCAGCTTCAAGCGCAAATGAATCCCCATTTTCTATACAACACCCTCTCCTGCATTGATAGTATGGCGGAACAGGAAGGCCAATCGCGCATTCGCTCTGTCATCGGCAGCTTATCGGAGCTGCTGAGAGCTTCCATGTCCGGGAGGGAACGCATGGTGACGCTGCAGGAGGAACTGCAGTTAGTGCTGGCATTTGTCTATATTCAAAAAGAACGCCACGGCGAGCGCATTGAGGTCGAATGGCAAATCGCGGAAGAGGCGCTCGAATGGCAGATTCCTAAGCTGACCATTCAGCCGCTCGTTGAAAATGCCTATTTTCACGGCGTGGAGCCGAATCTGGGAAAAGGACTGATCCGCGTCGAGGCGCAGTTGTTGGAAGAGCAGCTTATGATTACTGTGCAGGATAACGGGATTGGGATGGAGCCTCCTGTGCTGGAGGGATTCCGCACCTTTATCGCATCGGGCGGGGCTGTACCGAGAGCCGCATCGATGCAGCGGTATTCCGGTCTGGAGAACGTCATTCGCAGGCTGCTGCTTACGTATGGCGAACGGTGCGAGGTGTTTGTGGAAAGTGAGCCGTACGAGGGAACGATTGTGAAGGTGAGGATTGCGCGCTAGGCGAAAGGGAAAATCTCCCTCTAATGGCTCAAATGATGGTCTTGCAGGGTTTTTAGAAGGAAAACCTCCCGCTAATTTGACCGGAATCCGAGAATTCTCATGGAATTGGCACAAATAGAGGGAGTTTTTCAGGCTGTCGAGAAAGTCTCGGCAGCCTTTATTTAAACACTTTTAATTCAATACATTACCGCGTTAATTTGTT
>NZ_JBYTBS010000100.1:0-12614 GCF_058789495.1 Paenibacillus sp. FW126-R14
TTAACGCGGTAATGTATTGAATTAAAAGTGTTTAAATAAAGGCTGCCGAGACTTTCTCGACAGCCTGAAAACCTCCCTCTAAATTGCCCGAAAGATGAACTGATATGCTTCTGCAGTCAAATTAGGGGGAGTTTTGCCTTTATTTTGATCACATATCTGCAGCATTTGTCGAGGAAACAAAAAAAGATCGCACTCTCTACGAAATGTAGAAAATGCGATCTTTTATCTATTGCCTTTGCTTCAAAACAACGTGCTTATTCCAGATAGAATGCTCTGTAGATGAACACGGCTGCTTCTGCTCTTGTTGAATTCGCAAGAGGGTTCAGCTTGTTTTGATCATCACCTTTTACTAATCCTTTTTGTACAAGTGCTGCAAGATCAGCTGTGGCGTAGTTCGAGATGAAAGATTTGTCAGCGTATGAATTTAGTTGTGACAATGTACCCGCCGCTTTCAATTGATCTAATGATTTCAGAGCTCTCGCTGTGATAACGAACATATCTTGTCTTGAAATGTTCTCATTAGGATTGAATGAACCCTTCTCGTCACCTGTAATAATGCCAAGCTCCTTCGCTATCCCCACACCGTTATGGTAGTAATCTGTAGATTTAACATCTGAGAAGTTTGATTTAAACTCCGCACTTAAACCTAAAGCTCTGACTAATAACAAGGTGAAGTCTGCTCTTGAAATGTTATTTGATGGTGCATAGGATGTAGCTGAAGTACCGTTAATGATGCCTCTCGCTGCTAATACTTCGATTTCTTTTTTAGCCCATGCATAGCTGCCTAAATCAGCGAATGTTTTGTGATCGTAAGCAACAGCATATTGACTAAAGTGATTCGTCGTAAATGTTAGTAGCTTCGTCACTGGATCATATTTACTGCTTGTCATTGGGGTTGCTTTGCCGTTGCCGTCAATGTACCATGCAATAATGAATTGAGCATTTGCTAACTCAGCTGCTGTTGCATCATAAGCAATGGATACAGTAACTGAAGCTTTATCATTGCTCCATACAATCGACTTTCCATCAATTGATAGATCGATATTGAATACTGGGCGGTCACCAATCGTTGCACGTAGATCGGCTGGTAGTTCTGATGAAGCGACTTGGTTAGTTTTTAATGAAACTTGTTGTGCATTACCTAATTGCGCATCAGTTAACATATTGCCAGGAATCCCTACAGTAATGCCGGACATTTGGAAAGCAATTTCTGCATTTGCATTCCCTGATGATTTAAATATATCGGCCGGAATAGTAATTTCAACTTTCTTCGATCCAGCTGTTTGTGCCTTTAAATCAATGTTATACCTTTTCTTACCATTATTGTTTGCCGGTAGATTAGCTAAAACATTATTCAACGCTTGATTTACCGTTACATTCGTTACACTAGTAGCATTATTCGTCTCTACTTTGTGAGTAACTGGATCTGTCCCTGCTCCTGGATTTGTACCTGTGCCTGTCCCTGGATCTGTTCCTGTCACTGGGTCTGTTCCCGTTCCTGGATCCGTTCCTGGATCCGTTCCTGGATCCGTTCCTGGATCCGTTCCTGGATCCGTTCCTGTCCCTGGGTCTGTTCCCGTTCCTGGGCCTGGGCCTGGATCTGTTCCTGGATCTTCACCACCATTGCCTGGTCCAACCACAGCTGCCTTAAAGGTGCTGATGGCTGCTCTCAATGCATCTACAGCCGCATCCACTTGGGCTTGAGATCGATTGGCTGCATCCAACACGACTGCATCAGCTTGAGCTATTGCACTTCCTAATACTTCTCTAGCATCTTTCGGTGCTTGCCCCGCTGCGTTTCCTTCTGGATGATCCGTTAGAAGTTTGTTCGCGTCAACGATTGCCGCATTTAATGCCGTAACATCCGCAGGGTCTTGTTTAACTTCCAAAGACACAATTTTGATGCTATCGATGACTATTGTTGCGCTGCTATCCGTACGCAGTTGAATGAATGAACCAGCTGTACCAATGACATTATCGCCGGCATTAGGTTCGATAATAATTTTAGTTCCAGCAATTGTACTTGGTTTCGCCTCATACACTTTGGATTTACTACCGTGCACAGAGTTTGCTGCACTTGTACCATTGTTGTCCACATAGACTTGGAACAATCCAGCATCACTTCCGCTAGAAACTTCAATAATAATCTGGTAAGGCTTACTTAGGTCGAGTACTCCCCCAGGTGTAGACGTCGGTGTAGTTGCTATGGAACTCAAAGCACCTATCGCCACTCTTCCACCTTTGACTAGGCTCAACAAGCCATTTTCAGCTGTTACATTTCCACCTGTCTTGATATACATTGGACTCGTATCGTTACCAGGCAATGATTTATACCCCGGTGTAAACAGGTTACTTGAAGTTGCCCCAGTAAAATCATCATAGAATATGACGTCTAGATTATTTCCTGGCTCGCCATCGCCTGGATCTGTTCCTGGAATGCCTGCCTTTACATTTCTATATTGTATTGGTTTTATGCCTCCATTCGATGTTTCCCCTCTAAAGAAAGTGATGTCTTTCGCTGTTGGATCATACAAAGGTGCGCCTGCAAGATAAAGCTGGCCGTTTATATACACATCCACCAACTTGGCATCCATATCCACTACAATTCTGACGTTATACCAAACGTTGTGGCCCAATACGAGCAAATGATTCGTATTCGTCTCGCCGCTCCCGTTTTTAACCGAGTAGTATAAGTTTCCGCTTTGGCTGTCTACGCTAAGACTTACTGCAACCTTCCCGTCAGAATCGAGCAATCGGATCGGTTTGGAAGTCTCCGGCGGAGCCTCTTTAAAATCAATATCGAAAACAAACTTACCTAAGATGGGCGACTTGGTAGTGCTTTTAGTTAAATCCTTCGTTACTACCGTCGCTAAATTACTGTTCGAATCCTTTAGGAATAGAGACATCGAGCCTTTATTAGAACCATCCACATCTCCACTTAAAAATTTAACAAAGTTCACGCCAACAGAGGCGCCGGGTGTGCCCGTTACACTTTCGACATATCCGTATTCTTCAATAGGCGTATCTTCCGTTACACGATCAAATTGGTCATTTACAACCCAGTTAATACTGGGAACGATGATGGCTGCAGCGGCTGTATCTTCACTTGCTGCCGATTTATCGCTCATTCCAAAATAATTGACCGCTTGAACCGTAAAGGAATAGGATGTGCCTGCATCAAGGCCGCTAAAAAGATAGGATGAGTCTTTAATATTAGGAATTACAGTTAACTGATTTGTTGCTTTGTTGGTTATAGCTACAGAATAGCTTTCCGCGTTTGGCACTTCATTCCATACCACTTTAAATGCCCGGTCAAGCCTTTGAAGCGTAGGCTTTGAAGGTACTGCGGGTATGGCAGCTTTCATAGTTTCTAGATTACTTTCTATACTTACAGCTTTACCACTAAATGCAGTTACCGCAGCATAATACGCAGCACCCAGCTCTACCGATCCTACAGGAAGGTTAACAGAAGGCACATTTGTACTCTTTTCCGTAAAAGGTCCGGCAGCAGAAGTGGCATATTTGACCACATAATGGGTTGCACCTTGTACACGATCCCATTCCAGGTCAATACCGCCTGTCTTGAACGTATTTTTAATATTCGAAGGTGTCTCTAAGGTAGAAATAGTAAATACAGGCTTCTTCTCCACACCTGCTAATTTTTCAATGTCTGCTTTTGCATGATCCGCATTATCAAGTGTATAGGTGTAGTTTGGAATCGTATCTGGATAAAAGCTCCAGCTGTAGGGTAGTCCTCTATTCGGTACGTTAGCTGCATCCTCATACGTTGCGTCTAACAATTCGTCATATTGCCCGCCGGTTCCCACGATTTTATTCGTACCTGTTACCTTCATCAATCCTAATGGATCATTGGATAATAAATTGTTAAGGCCCTTATCTAACGGGCTTCGTGAATACATCGCAACAATCGGCACATTTTCAAAATAATTTCCTTCTAACAGCACTTGAGCTTCAGAAGTACTTGCCGCACCGTAATTAATAATGTCGGAGTAGTAATTATTATAAACATGTACCTTACCGAATCTGACTCTAGGATGTCTTTCCTGTGTGCCTTCAAACCAGTTATGGTGGATGGTAACGCTGAGCTTTCCTCTGTCTGAACTAGTTGCGCTCCAGCCTGACCCAATTAACATCGTTTTCTCATGTTTCGAGTATCGATTCCATGCCATGGTAACAAGGTCGGAGGCCGATTTAACATCTGTCAAACCATCCTTGGCGTTGGAAAAGTCATTGTGCTCGAAATAAATATTTTTGGAGCTTTGTATATCTACTGCTTTCGTAAGAAGGGCATTTCTCATCGTTAGATTCCTAACAATGACATTGCTGCTAGCTTTAAAAACAAAACCGTAACCGTCAATTACCGCATCATTGCCTAAACCTACAATCGATACATTATGCACGTCTTGAAGAGTAATATCAGCGGAACCTTTGAGCAAGCCTTTCACATAAATGGTCAGGTAAGGAGACTTGGCAAGGGTGTTGGTTGTATCTTTGCGTGCGTCAATCTTCGCTTTCAGCTCTGCGTATGTGGTCACTAGAACATAATCCGTTCCAGGGTCCCCGCCTGTTGTACCGGCTCCCGTTGCAGCCCAGCCATCCGCCGGATTGTATGCATTTGTTTTCTGGGATACCTCCTGTGAGAAATCACTTTCAATGCTGCCATTCTTGGCTTTGATCTTAAAGAAATAGGTTTGATTGCCCTTTAATTTCTCACCGTTCGAAAAGTGAACCTCAAAAATCGTGCTTTTCACATCCGCCTCCGCCAGCACATATGGACCTCCAGCCGAATCGGCCTTGTAGATGTCATAGGCTTGGGCGTCAGCAGCACGTTCCCACGCAAGGGTTACGCTGTTAAAACCCGGAGCTGTCTGAATAACTGCGGGGGGAGCCAAACTCAAATCTGACTCTGGGAATGTGAGCGTTACACTGGGTCCATGCCCGGTCCATTTGCCAAAGGTGACCTGGTTCCGAGGAAGTTCAGTATTTTTTGTACCGGTAAAGCCTGTGGAACCGCCAAGTCCGCCTGCGCCGGACGCGTATTTCAGAATCTCGCTTCCCGCTTCCACCGAGATGGTATAAGGAGTATTAGGAAGAAGTCCGGCAGTGGAAAGCACATAAGTATGTTGACCCGGTTTAACGGTTGGTTTCGCGTTTGTTTGAACGGCTCCACCGTCCACCGGCACGCCGTTAATCATAATGCGGTAGCCGGCAAAGCGTGCGGTATCGCCATTGGAATAATCCGTTACGTCCTTTTCGTCCCATGTGAGGGTCATATCTTCCCCAATCCACCTGCCGCCGCTGACGGTAAGCTTGCTGCCGGGAGCCCATGTCGGAATCTGCATTAAAGTGCCGGGAACGGTGGTAATCGTAACCGGACCCGCCACTGGTCCTTCCTGTCCAACCCAATTGATGGCTTTCATCGTAACATTATAGGTCACGCCATCATCCAGCCCCCACAGCGAATAGCCTGTCCGGCTGGGATTGTCAAAATAGGCTTTGAATGTACGGGTAGCATATTTGGGATCTTGCGGTTTTGCCGTTAATTCGTAATAATGCACGCCGTAGACAGCATCGGTAACGGCATTCCAAGAGAAATCCTGCCAGGAAATGCCCGTAATGTTTGCAGCTTTAACCTTAAAATTCGGCGATGCCGTCGAGACCGTGGATGCACCAAACGTTGCATCATTCGTAGTTACCGATGACTCCAGCAGTTTGCCATAGGAAGCGTTCGCACCAGTCGTCTCTGGTCGGACCGCAATTTTGTAGGCGGTTTTTGGGCGCAGCGCGATTTTCGTGGATTCCGACACCGCTCCCGATTTCATGACAATGTCTTTTTGCTGATAGCCATGACCATCCAGCATATCAACCAACACGGCGTACTGCGTCGCATTATCGATGGCGGGCCAATCTAAAGTGACATTGTAAGTATTGGCCGTCACGGTGAGGGCGCCATTCCCGTTCAGCGCAACCGGCTTGCTGTTTGCGGTCCCAGCACAATTCTCGATCGTGACGTTCTTGCTGTTGGTGGTGGTAATGGCTTTTTGCAGACCTGTGATGTTGCGGAAGGTAACATCCGACAGGCCATTGATCGCAATGCTGCCACCATTTGCGCCTGGAGTAAGGATCTTGATATCCTCAAACGTGAAATTGCGCAGCACCGGGCTTAAAGCATAGGCGGAGCTGCCGGGTGCCGCTGTGTTAATCAGCGGTATATTAGAGTTTGACACCGTCATATTGCGTACCAGCACGTTTTCGAACGTCAACGGCTGCTCGCTTTCCGGGCCGAAGGCCGTGCTGGCGTTACCGTCGCTGTAGGATGTGTCAATCACGATCGTGCTGTTTCCACCGCTCGAATAATTGACCGCATTGTCACGCAGGGCAATATTGCGGATACCGCCGCCGGTGGTCGCGCCGGATTTCATACGCAAGACGCCATTACTTCCGGTTTCGCTCGTATTATAGACATTCTCTTCCGCGACCAGATCACCGATCCAGCCGCCGGTATGGCTGCCCATCGCCAACAGGCCGCCATGGCCGTTTCGAATAAAGTTATTGAATACGCGACCTTCTCCGCTTGCCACTTTGTCAGTCAGATTGCGCACGACTGTGCCCTGACCTGCTGCAAAGTTGATGACGTCGTCGCCGGTATCCCAAAAGCTGTTCATGACCTTCAGATCAAGGCAGTCGCCAAACTCGACACCGTCGCCGTTGTTGGCATCGAACATCATCGTAACAATGCCGTTCACAGTAATCTGCTCGGATTGATAATTGACGATTCCGTGGAAGGCGGGATTATAGAAGGTTAGTCCTTCGTAATACAGGCCATGCACGCCGCGCGCTACCGTAAGGTTAGGACGGGCATTGTAGAATTGCGATGCAGCGGCATTCGGGGTTTGATCCTGACGCGACTGCCACATCGCATCAGCCGCGAGGATGCCTCTCACAGCGGCGGAATCAGATGCGCTATTATTATCAACAGTGGTGTTGCTGCCTCCCTGGTAGTTCGGCAATCTCCAACCATTTCCGGAAGGATCTTCGAACCCGGGAGATGGATCCACCGCTGTTTTGGTTTGTAAGCCATCTCCAACATTCTTCCACCCGTTGCCATCTACTGCGCCCTTGCCGACGATGCGGATGTTCTCCAAGGAGCCATTGTCCCAAGATACAGCATTCAACAGGCCATATGTCCGGATATCTTGTGAATAAGGATAGACCAGAAGGCTGCGCGGATAGTGGTCAAAAACGGGAGAGCCGAGCAGCACAGCCCCTTTTTCAATTTCCAAGGTCATATTGCTATGCAGAAACAAAGAGCCGCTTGTATAATACCAAGGCTCAGCATTGTTTCCGCTTCCCTTCAATACAACCTTGCCGCCCACAGGGGTGGCGTCGATCGCGGCCTGAATCGCAGCGGTGTTGTCTTCAATTTTTTTTATAACCGCTGCATTATTGTTTGCGCGCCGAATTTTATAATCGGCATTGACGCCAGAAGTAGAAGTAATATAGGTTGCGCCATGCTTGGCGGCGTCTATGACGATAGGTGCAGACGCAGTTGAAAAGTTAAGCGGCGAACTAAAAGATGACGTTGTCTTGTCGGCGTAAACGGCCCGTACCTTAAATTCATAATTTGTCTTGGGTGCTAGACCGGCCGCCATAAAGGAAAGGTTGCTGATCCGATGATGACTCGTGCTCAATTTCTCGTAAAATGCGTCCATATACGCACTGACATAGGAATAATTCTTTTTGAAATTGTCGCTTGCAAGTCCTAGACTGATTCCATCCTGGAATACCTCATAGTCCACGATCTTAACTGTACTCTCATAGTAGTCGTCCGGCTTCTCCCAGGTAAGTACAATTTTTGATTCATCAAATGCTAATGGAGGTACGGATAAGTTTTTCGGCGCCGCAGAGTAGCTGCCAGCGGCATGAACAGGCATTGCCGGAAATAAACCAACCAGCAGAGCCAGTGAGAGCAACAAGCTGCAAATGATATTAGCTTTCTTCTTCATTTTCGGTTCCTCCTGCTGTTACAATTGTTCCTGTACTGCGGGAAAGATTGTATCATTTCCCCACATTCCCCTCTCATATTTATTTCGATTGCTAATATATACAGTTATTATTAAAACGCTTTCAGAGTATAACAGGAATAATCATTAGCTCACATTTTTGTGATAAAGCCTGTATTTCCGGGCAATTTGTTCGGAATATAAGATAAGGACACCTTTGGTTACGGATGAAAAGAAAAGATCTAAACATAACAAAAAGCAGCCATCACAGAGGAAACCCTGCAACACCTGCTTTCTCAATGCCAAGAAGCCTTATTTCATGGGCGTTGTAGGCTTCTACTCGTAGACTACATCGAAGCTACAAAAAACCGAAGGGATTCTTGAATACAGAACGGTAAAATTTATTACTTATTATCATGCATCAATTCGTTAGAAATCTTAGCTTTGGCTAATTTGTTCGCAAATGGGACAAATACACAAATGGCCATACCCAACATTAGCACACTTACTTCAACCAGATTAGTGAAATCAAAAGATGCGACACCAGATTTAATATCGATTAAATTCATTACAAGTGTGAGAAATATCCCAGTTATCCCTCCAAAAATAATCCCAAAAAATAAATAAAGTATGACCTGTGTAAGAATTATTGTTCTAACTCCATTTTTGCCTATCTCCATAGTCCTCAAAATAGCAAGCTCTTTTCTCTTTGAGTAGATATTGCTTATTAATGTTTCAAATATGCCAACCGCTACGCATAACATAATAACAAACAGAAACACTTTGAAAATTGACCATCTTTGCTTAAAGATCTCTTTTGCTTCTTTTAATGATTGTTCGAGACTATTAATTTGTATTTCAGGGTATTTTATCTTTAAATTTTCTAATGCATTAAGTGTCTCTTCTGAATTTTTTGATTTAATAAAAGCCTTACCGAATCTAGTATAATTATTATTATACTTTTCTTTACTCCAATCCAAAATAGCAGGCACTGGAGTTCCTGGTATCTCATTTACGAGATTAGCAACTATTACTTTCCCCGACGGAATTACATTTCTCGTCTCAGCAGAATACAAACCTATATTGACTTCGTCCCCAACTTCAATATGATGCTTCTGAGCAAATGCATTAGTAAACACAACACTATTTTTAGACTCCCCTATTTTAGATGGCAAGAGCCCTTCACGAGACATTTCTTCAAGATCCCCCAATACATAGTCAAAACTAATCTGTGAATTATCTTTTATCAGTTCTGCCGCATAAGGAGTACTAATTTCGGTTACACTTTCTATACTTTGAATGGATTTAATTGCTTTATTTAATTCAATATGATCTATTTCTGATTTGTATCCTAAGAGACTGGTCGCCAGAATATTTGTAGCATACTGCTTAAACAAGAATTGCTCCTCATTCTTGGATACAGTTTTTAGCGTTGCAGATCCAAAAATCGATATAATAATCATGATTGTAATACTCATAACGACAAGAGTATTTTTTCGTACCTGAGGAATTACATTTTTGATTCCCACATATGAAGTTCTACCAAATAGGAACTTAACTATCGGTAGTAATAATATAAAAATAGATGGAATATATACTGGCATTAATAATGCCATACTTAATATGATTAAAATTGTTGAGAATAGGATCAAAGAAGTTCCAACACTTTCATTCAAAAGAGTACCGATTATTACAATAGTAATAATAACTAAACTTAAAGAAAACAAGAACTTCCCTATTTTCTTTCGAGTTTTCATATTAGAAAAATCTAACTTTTCATTTTCTCTCCATATTCTTGTTGGAAGCATTCTAGATATTCTATATGATGGAATTAGCATGAAAATTTCTATAAAAATCATACAACCTAAAGTTAGTAGTACTGCATAAATAAAATTAAAACCACCTTCAAAACTTTTACTAGAAAATAAACCGGTCAGCCACTCTTGCATAATATTGTGACATAAGTAAGAAACTATTAAGCCGCCTGCTCCCCCCATCATATTAATAATGCTGCTTTGAATAAAGGCTATTTCAAAAAGTTGTTTTGAAGTGGCACCCAGTGTACGCAAAATGGCAAATTGATTTTTGTACTTATACAAAAACATATCAAAGTTTGTAATGATAAGAAGAGAAGTAATGATGAGCAACAATATGGATAAAATTATTAGGAAGTTGTTAAGAGAGCTTAAATTGCTCTTTACAGACTCCTCCTCCTTCGCAATATCAATACGCAAGTCTGTAAACTGTTTATGGAATTGTTTTGCAACAGTTAGCGGATCAATTTTTTGGTGGAGCTTAATTAAAATATAACTTGCGTCTATAACTTTCCCTGTCTTTTCGGCTACTATCGTTTTAACATCATTTCTAGACATTATAATAATATCAGGAGTTACACCCGCGGCATCATAATCCTTAATTACTTCTTCAACTGTATACACTCTATTTTCTATCTCGATTTTATTATTTTTTTTCAATTTTAATGATTGTGCTAATCTCTCATTAATAATTAGTCCCGAATTAGGAATATCATTTAGAAAATGATATCTGCTTTTTGCTAAAGAATCATTGTCCACTCCTACCGTATATATTTCTGACGAATTTAACTCAGTTACTTTTACTCTTGTTATCAAGACATTGGAACTTTTCTCAATTGAATTATTCGATGCAATAAAATCTAAAAGTTGTTCATCAATTGTCCTATTTTGATTTCCATTGTAGCCCACTGAAATATCCATATTTCCATATTTCTTTACAACCTCGTTATGTAAGGACTGCTTGGCATTAAATACAAATAACAACATTGAAATAATTAGTGTAACAGAAATGGTCACACTAAAAATCGATGATAATGCAATAAATTTGTTTTTTGTGAAAAACCGAAATGCTACTCCCCGTATAGATTTCATCTAGTTTTCTCCAGTATTTTTTTGAATTTTGCAATAATTTCATCTATATTATTAATATTTGGAGTGCAGCTATAATTATCAATTATTTCTCCGTCATGAAAAAATAATACTCTATTGGCATACGAGGCAACCATTGGATCATGAGTTACCAGAATGATACTCTGTTTCATTTTTTCCTTTGCTAACGTTAATAACTTGAGTATTTCAATGGATGTATTATAATCCAAATTCCCCGTTGGTTCGTCCGCTAATACGATTGGCGGGGTTGTTACTAAAGCTCTCGCGATCGCAACTCGTTGCTGTTGGCCTCCTGACAGTTGAACGGGACGGTGCTTTTTCCATTTCGATAAACCAACAAGCTCAATAAGTTCATCTACTTTGCTTGAATGCGCTTTGCCTTTTAATATTAATGGTAGTGAAATGTTCTCCTCAACCGTTAAATCTTTTAATAAATGATAATTTTGAAATACAAATCCAATACTATTTGCTCTATAAGATGATGCCGCAGGTTCATCAAAGATATCTTTCTGAATAATACCATTAAGTCTTATTATCCCTTCATCTGGTTCATCGAGAGAACCAAGTATATTTAATAACGTGCTTTTTCCAGACCCACTTGTGCCCATTATTGATAATATTTCACCGACATGAAGGTCAAAAGAAATCTTTTTTAATGCAGCTACAGTATTAGCCTCGCTTTTAAACGTTTTTGATATATTTTCAACAGAAAGTATTTTTTCTCTAGCTTGCATCTTTTATTTTTCCTCCTCTTTTTCGTACCATTTCGATTGTGAAATATACATGCTATAGAACAAGCCTTTTTTATTCATTAAAACATCGAAGTTTCCATCCTCAACAATCTTACCTTTTTCCATTACAATGATTCTATCTGAAAACTTCGTAGGACCAAGTCTGTGCGAAATTGTTATTGTCGTTTTATTCTCAGACAGTTCTTTAAACAATTGAAAAATGTTTAGCTCTGTTATTGGATCAAGAGCTGCTGTTGGTTCATCTAGTATTGTTAGATTTGAATCCTTAAAAAAACCCCTCGCAATAGCAATCCTTTGCCATTCACCGCCAGATAATTCCATTCCATCTATGATTTCCTTGGTGAGGTATGTTTCAAGTTGATCTTTAAAACCATTAACTTTTTCTAACATATTAACTTTTTCCAAAATGTTAAGTAGATTAGTATCATTCTCAATTTTATTAATATCACCAAAACCAACATTTTCTCTAATGCTATATTTATATCTGGTAAAGTCCTGAAACACACATGATATCAGGTTATAATAATCTGCTTTGTTGAACTGGTCTAAATCCATACCATTAATATTTATTTCACCTAAAGTAGGTTTATAGAGACCAAGTATACAATTCACCAAGGTTGTCTTTCCTGACCCGTTAAACCCAACAATTGAAATTTTCTCGCCTCTTTTAATAGTAAGATTGATATTGTCTAAAGCAATTTCATCTGAACAAGAATATTTGAAACTAACATTTTTCAATGAAATTTCCTCTATGGTTTTGACACTTGAACTTGTTTCAACAATTATGTCATTAGTTTTATAATTTAATAACTTAACCAACGAATTATTATAAATTGCATTTTCAAATATGGTTCCCAAATTCCCACCAATAGAAGCAAATATTCCTTGAACGGATGTTGCTGCACCAATCATAG
>NZ_JBYTBS010000101.1:0-12493 GCF_058789495.1 Paenibacillus sp. FW126-R14
TATATTTTTCATTATTATGGTACTGAAGAAAAAATAGTGTAAATTGCCAAGAACGGTGATTACACTAACTGGGAACGTTAGTTCAGTACTGACAAGAAGGCAGCCGGCACACGATCGGCTGCCTTTGTCTGTTGAAGTAACGGGCAGTTATCTTCAGTGTTATATGTTATAATATGGAAATAATACAGGGTCATATTAGGATGTGACGAGATGGGGAAGATCGTAGTCAAGGATACATTTGTCATTAAAAGCATCCTTGAAACTAATGTTAAGTTCAAGGATTGTATCATTGTTTATGGACAAATCATTGTTGATGACATCCTTGAAATTGGAGATGAGTTAATCGATGATTCGAGAAATGGCTTTAAGTGTAAAGTTATTGGTTTCCCGTTAATTAGGAAGATACCTTACTTGAAGGACCATATACATATTATTGTTAAGCCGACAGTTTCAGTGTACTCATTAGAGGATGTAAAGGATATGTTATTATCCAAAATGTAAGAAGATACATAATCATATGTGATTCTAACGGAGAACGATACCACGGTGGTGAAAACAATCCATCGCTAACTCGCGGATTGTGTCTTACTTGGTTAGTAGAGAATGAAAAACTGTTTTTGGAGAGCTACTATGATAAGAAAATGGGATGATATTTGTTCTGATTATGAACGACTAAGTAGTAAAGATAACAAGTTTTTAAGTATTTACAACTTGGTGGTTTCTGTCAGAGATTCAAATTTTTCAAATCATATTTACGGATGGACTTCAGTTTGTGATTTATATATCGTACAAAATGAAGTGAATTATCCTTATGAAGGGCCTAAACTATTAGTAAGACAATTAGAATGTAATAAATTAGAATTTAGATACATCGATACTTATGAGGCGGAAAGACAATGGAATAGAGTGTTTGATGGAAGTGATGGGTTCGGGAAATTAAAAAAATTATTCTTTGATTTACATTGGTTCTATCCTAACTTTATAAAGTAATTAGAAATAGTATAACTTGGACCTGAATATGATAAACATGATTGCACTAACGGGCACTCTAGCCCAATAAACAGGGACCAAATTGCCGCAAAAGCTGTTCCCTGTTTTCATGAAGTAACTGGCAGTTTAACGCAGGATTCGAAAGTTTATTCGTCAAGTATGTTCAATAATGCATTTGCCATAGGAAAGAATCAGAAATTTGAAACAGGGTTATTGTAGCAATAGCTGTTAGAAATTCCAGAAAAAACAAATTTTATCAATGGTGATATTATGAATATCTATGGTCATCTAAATAAGGTTACTCGAATTTTTTTAGATTTAGTATCCGAACCAAGTAATTTTAATCCCCAAAAAATCATAGATGGACTTAGGGAATCTTGGACATACATTGAAAAGTACATTAAAAATGCTCATCCAAAATGGACAAGTAATTGGGATAAAACAATAATGAATTTAAACCCTAATGAACTAGCTATCTCTGAAGATATGGTAAAAGATACACGTAAGAAAATAGATAAATTAATGAAGGAACGAAGAGTCAAAGACTATTTTAGCTTTTATATATCGATTGTAGAGGGTTTGACAATTTATAATAAGTCGTACGAAGAGTCATGTGATGTTTGTCAGGGTGAGCTTCATTATTATACAGATATAAGTAGTAAAACAATTGTAAAGGAATGCACAACATGTGGTTGTTTATATAACGGTAAGTATGGAATTAAAATCGGATGGGGAAAAGACATTTCTTTAAGGCCTGCAAATAAAAGCGAATTAGAAAGTGAAGGAATTCTGAGATGATGATAACACAGGAATTCTGCAAAACTGCATAACACTTCATTCAACGCGCGGCTGGCTCCCAACGAACTCGAGTTGTTCGAGGTCTGTTCCGCTCCCTCGGGCAGTATAATTCCAATATGCGGTACAATTAAGTCGATAATATTCATTCTTTCGAAGGGGCTCATTATGAACATTGTGAGTGCTACAAAAGATGATTTGAACGGATGGTTGGAATTGGCTGCAGAAGTAGAATACTTATTTGGTCCTATGGTAAGCGATCCAAAATTTATTCAGGCAATAGAGAAAAATATTAACCAAAGCAGTGCATTCTGTGTTAGGGAAAACGATGGAGCTCCAGGATCTTTCTTACTCGGTGGAATATTATTCTCCTCAGTAGATTCACCAAGCTACAAGATCGGATGGTTAGCTGTTTCCTCTCGAGCGAGAAATAAAGGCATAGCAACTGAACTATTGAAACATGTACTGAAAGATGTTAATGTCCCAGCTGAAATATCAGTTACTACTTTTGGTGATGATATCCCAGATGGGCAGTCTGCAAGACGGTTATATCAAAAGTTTGGATTTGCACCTCAAAAAGAACCGATTCCGAATGGTCCTGAAGGCGGTAGTCGTCAAAAATTCAAACTGGTAATCACACAACAGGATTAAGCTAAAGCAGAACTATAGCATAATAAAACACCAGTGAAGGCAGCCGAGATCAAGAGGCTGCCTTTTCCCCGCTAACGGGCGTGGTGGTCTTTGGCGCTTCGGGCAGGATAGTTCAAATACTTCGGAAAGTATTCCACCAGCCAAATGATTATTTAAGAATTGACTAGCGGTCATTACACCCTTGACTTCCCACATCAAATCATATATCCTACTTACATCATACGATTTCAATGCAAGACACATTCCCTACGAGGTGTTTTATGAGTGTAGCAGGTTTTCAACAGGCATAACTTAAGAAGATAACATTCTATTCTATAGGTGAAACGGGATACCGTTTCTTAAAATCCTATATGATAGTTTTATTTAAGTTACCTATGAAGAACCCTGCGAATGCATCATGAACCATGACTCGAACAGAGGAAGTACACTGCGGCTTTGGACACAAATCCCTTGTCAGCTGATGGCTTTTATCTATATGTAACGTCATGTAAATTGAGTGTAATGAGCTGTGGGTTTCCCGCAGCTTTTTTTGCGCTTATTTGGGCATAAACGTTGAAATCTTATGGTGCAGGGATCTTCATCATGATCACCCAATCGTGAGGAGAATGCAAAGATGAATCCAAGTACAAAGGACAAATTACAATATAACGAATTGAAGACACTCGTCCAAAGCTATTGTGTAAGCAGTCTGGGCAAGCAACTGATCGATCAGCTCGAACCAAGTTCAAACCTCAAAGTAGTAAAGCAACGTCTCCTTGAAACAACGGAAGCCCGCGCGATTCTGGATACTGAGGGACATGTGCCGCTGCTGGGGATTTCGAATATTAAACTCATGATGGAGAAGCTGGACAAAGGGATGGTGCTGGATCCCTCCGAACTGATTGCCATTGCTGATTTTCTCCGGGGTTGCCGGAAAGTCAAGAAGTTCATGACCGAGAAGGAATTCTACGCTCCTAAGCTAAGTGCTTATGCCAACTCCATGTGGGATTTCCAGAACATTGAAGATGCAATTCACCAAGCTATTAAAGGGAATCGGGTGGACTCCGGGGCAAGTAAAGAGCTCAGACGAATCCGCAAGCATATTGATATTGCCGAGGCGAAGATTGAGGAGCAGCTGCAAAAGTTTCTGAAGAACAGCGCGAACAAGGAGGTTATTCAGGAGTTTTTTGTCAGCAAAAAAAATGACCGCTTCACCATCCCGATTAAAGCTGCCTATAAGCATCAAGTGGCTGGAACGATTGTCGAAATATCTTCCAAGGGATCGACTGTGTTTATGGAGCCGTTAACTGTTGCCAAGTATAACGCAGAGCTTTCGGGTCTCAAGATGGAGGAGGGGATGGAGGAGCTTCAGATTCTGTCGGCTCTATCGGATTTAGTCGCAAATCAAACCCAGCCGATAACGGTCAATATTGATTTGATTAGTCTGTGCGATATGATTTTCGCCAAAGGAAAATTTAGCAAAAGCATGGATGGAATCGCACCTAAAGTGAACGACCACGGGACGATTAAGTTGGTCCGATGCAGGCATCCGTTATTGTCCCGAGGTGCGGTTCCGCTGGATTTTGAAATTGGCGATAGATATCGCAGTTTGGTCATTACGGGTCCGAATGCGGGGGGCAAGACGGTTGTGCTGAAGACGGTCGGTTTGATCGCGCTGGCGGTGATGTCCGGATTTCACATCGCGGCGGATGCGTCTACCGAAGTGGCTGTGTTTGAGCGTATGTTCGTTGATATCGGGGATAATCAGAGCCTGGAGAATGCGCTTAGTACCTTTTCGTCCCATATGAAAAATATAGCCGAGATCATGCGCCAAGCGAATCGGAATACGTTGTTGTTGTTTGATGAGATTGGTAGCGGAACGGAACCCAATGAGGGTGCGGCACTGGCCATTGCGATTCTGGAAGAATTTTACCAAATGGGTTGTATGACGGTTGCGACCACGCACTATGGAGAGATTAAGGAATTTTCGGAACGGCATCCGGATTTCATGAACGCAGCCATGGCATTCGACAACGAGACCTTAGAGCCGCAATATAGGCTACTGATTGGGCAATCGGGCGAGAGCAATGCGCTTTGGATTTCGAAGAGGATGGAGTTGAAAGATGAGGTATTGCGGCGGGCGAAGCTGTATATGAAGAGTAAGAACTATCGGTTGGATCTCCTTCATGAAAGTAAAGTGATGAAGAAGCCGGTAGTGGCACATACGGATGAAACGGAAGTTGTACTTGAGGAGTACGGGATGGGTGATCGTGTGCGGTTATTAGATCATGATGAACCCGCGATCGTGTTCAAAGGCCGAGATAGCTTCAACCATATGACGGTTTTATTTGAAGGGCTGCTCGTAGAGGTGCATGCCAAGCGGGTATCCTTAGAACTACGAGCCAGCGAGTTGTATCCTACGGGATATGATCTGAATACGCTGTTCACCAGCTATAAAGACCGCAAGTTTCAGCACGACATGGAGCGTGGCTCGAAGAAGGTGTTGCGGCAAGTGCAGAAGGAAATACGGAAGCAACGGGAGTGAGAGGATCGTAGCTTTGAGGGAGGTTTGAAAAATGTATCGTATTAACTATTGGACATATTCAAGAAATTGATAAAACCTAATTGAGTTTGTTTAACGTCCAAAATGGTGAAACACAGTGAAATAGAGATGCTTGCGCAGTGTGAGTTGCCTCGCTTGGTGAGCTTAATTTGCCCCTTATATTTGCCAGAACTGACGAGTTAGCAAGCGGAAACAGAATTACTTTTATTTATATAGAAAACAATGAATTTATAACTGTCGGTTGTCATGAACATTGTCCGATTGCCCATAAGCGGTAGACTGACCGACCGGTAACTTGCTAAACTACCATGAAAATTAAATATCTGGCAGTCGAAGAAAAAGAACAGCACTAAAGAAGACGCAGTTCATCCATGCCACATGCGCGCTCAATGAGTATATCCATTGAAATTGCAGTCAGACTAACGGATGGGCTCAAAGGCACCATAGTTCATCGACCTTCCTCACCCAGCCGTAGTAGCAATCTTGACGGTTTTAATCCTTTTTCTTCATTTTCATCATCTATGGTGCAGCGCGATTTTGCGCTGCATGAATGACTACCATGAAAATTAAATATCTGGCAGTCGAAGAAAAAGAACAGCACTAAAGAAGACGCAGTTCATTCATTTTTTTAAAATGTGCAGCGCCTAGGATATTGGTAATCTCGTAAATCAGGAAACTTCGGAAATTGTAACACTGTAACCTAAGGTTTCAAGTCTCCGAACGGAGTTCCGTACAATAGCTCCAAGCTTTTGTTTATCAAAGTAATCTTCACCTAAGTCGACATACATTTCTTTTCGTATCAGCAGATAATAAGCGATTCTTAGCATTGCATGGGCCACTACAATAGCTGCTCTTTTCCTACCTTTTCGTGCTAATGTTCGCCTATACATAGCACCAAGATAGTTTTTGGAGGCACCTACATAATGCGCGGCCTCTGTTAATGCAGATTTTAAATATTTGTTTCCTTTCTTTCCTTTAGAAGACTTCCTTTTACCTGCGCTCTCATTATGTCCAGGAACAAGTGCTGCCCAAGAACACAAGTGAGCCGCACTTGGAAACTGGTCTTTAATGTTTGTTCCTATTTCAGCTAAGATTTGTTCAGCCATTCGAGTGGCAATTCCAGGGATAGAATCTAATCGCTCTATGTCTTCTTGATCTGAGATGACTCTCTGTGAAACTTCTTGATCTAACATCTCAATTTGCTCGGTGAGGAATTCAATGTGGGTTAAAATGGTTTTAAGCATCATGCGTTGATGAGGATTAACGTAGCCTCGAAGAGCGAGCTCGAGTTCTTCTTTTTTCTTTTTCATAGTTCGCCGAGCGAAGCTTGCTAATTTCTCCGGATCTTCTTCACCGTCTGCGATAGCATGAAGCATGTCCTTAGATGAGACACCCATAATATCTGAAACCACAGAGCCAAGCTTGATGTTTGCTCCTTCTAACACTTTTTGAATCCGATTATGTTGTCTAGCTCGTTCTTCAATGATGCTTCGGCGATAACGAACTAGTTCTCGGAGTTCCCGTTGGTTACGGTTCGGAATGAAGCTCGCCTTTAGCAGTCCATGACGAAGAAGTTGGGCAATCCATTCCGCATCTTTTACATCCGTTTTACGACCTGGGAGAGCTTTCATATGTTGAGCATTTACAACTAAAAAATTAATATCTTCAGCTTCTAATAGGTTAACTATTGGCTTCCAGAATACGCCTGTACTTTCCATCGCTACGTGAGTACAGCCATGCTTTTTAATCCAGTCAATTAACTGGAGTAGAAATACGGTTTTAGTAGAGAACGTTTGAATCTCCTTTCCTTCGGGTGTCATTGTACATGCAGTAATGGAATCTTTATGGACATCCATGCCACATGCGCGCTCAATGAGTATATCCATTGAAATTGTCCTTTCTACGGCTTGAATATTGGGGCTGGTGCAACAACCCAAATAGGATTAATCTACCATGAGTGCTTCCCGAAGGAGCGACATTCTGTGATGCACCGTGGTCGGTGGAGTCAGACTAACGGATGGGCTCTAACGCACCATAGTTGATCGACCTTCCTCACCCAGCCGTAGTAGAAGTATTGACGGTTTTAATCCTTTTTCTTCATTTTCATCATCTGTGGTGCAGCGCGATTTTGCGCTGCATGAATGACTAACGGGCAGATTAGTTTAATACGTCCATGTTTAATTTTCATATTTAGTGGTATTATTTGGATATGCATACCCCCAAAATATAGATATCCTATATTAGGAGAACGAAATATCATGGAATCGTTCCTTCAAATCAATATTGAAAATCTCACTTGTGAAGTGGCGTGTTCTTTATTTAGTTATTGGAGAATGGTGGACTCAATAACCAATTTATCAGCGAGCTTTGCGAGTGGTAAAATATATGGTGTTGTAGGAAGTCAAGGTGCTGGTGGATGGGCATTATCTTACATTTTGGCTGGTAAAGAATCCATAAATGATAGTTATCAAAGTTCAATACGTGTTAATGGCCAGAAAGTCAGTGCTGATTTTCTTGGTAGTATATCCTGTTATGTTGGTGAAGGAGTTTTGGAACACCCTTATAAACCAAGGGGAAATTATCCAACAAAATTGACAAGAAAAGTCTTGGGAATCAAAACGGTTGGAGAACAAATTGAGCAGGGAATTAAAAAGAGCGAAAATAAATATAACTTAAATGAAATTGCCAAAATGTTTGATCTATCAGGGATCGATCAAAATAATGAAAGGCATGGTAGAATTCATAGACCATTAGAATTTCAAAGTGGTGAAGTTTGGAGGGCATCAATGGCAATTGGTTTTGCCTATGGTAAAAGGCTATTTACTGTACCATGGATGCAAACTAAAGATTGGTCGAACTACATAATTGGCGAACACAACAAAAAGTATCTTGAGTTGTTAAAGTTTCACAATGCAATAGTAATAGTTCCTGTAAGTAATGAATGTGATTTAGGTAACTTTGCTGACGAAATTATTTATTTGAAAGTGTAATAAAAGAATGCCTATAAAGTCCTGAATCTTATCAGTAACAGGTCAAGCCATTGAGTTAACGGACACGATAGTTCAAAAGCAATTTGACCCTCTCTATTACTTGAGGGATTTCAATCGGGGGTATCAATATGGACATAGCTGATGAGCTTCAAAAGGAATTATCAAAAACCAATATTGATGATTTTAGATTTCTCAAATTCACTCAAGAAAGAGAAGGAACATTAACAATTGCAGGAAGTTTTGATTTTTGTTACTATCATCAAATTGAAATAAACTTCTATGGGACTTCTTATATTTCTTGTCCAACCTCGTTTAGTAACGCTCGTTTTAGAATGGCTTCTGAATTAGAAATTCGATTGCTTAAGGAAAAAATATATGATGATTGTGGCGAATACGTAGTTTGTATTGTTGTTGATGAAATCTACGAAATGACCAAAGAATACTTTATTGTTGCCAATGGTGTAGATTACACGTTTGGGACAGTATTCTATTATAAGAGAGAAGCTCTTAAAGAAGGAGAAAAGATTGCAGACTGGGTTAAGTGATATTAAACATTAGGAGACTGAACTAACGGTTAACACTAGTTCAATACAACAGATTAAAGCCTCTCATTAGAAGAAAACCTAGATTTAATAGGACTAATGGGAGGTTTTATTATGATTATAAGTCAATTGTGGAAACTGTATGAAGCCGATAAGCGCATCCAGGGATTCAGTATAAACACACTAAAAGCTTACGCCTTGCAGCTAAAAATGCTGGTTAATGAACTAGGTGATATCCATATTACAGATGTTACCCTACAGCTGTTAAAGGAATACTTAGCGAAACAATCTGATCGATTGAAGCCAAGTAGTTTAGGGCATCGTATTCGCTTTGTTAGATCATTGTTTCGCTTTGCATACGAAGAAACTTACCTAACGTCAAACCCTTCTCTAAAATTAAGAGAACCAAAGATGGAAAAACGTATTCCGAAGTTTTTAATCGAGGAAGATGTGATCCATTTGAAGATCTCTTGTCTATCCATGCGGGAACGAGCTCTTCTAGAGTTCCTGTACAGTACCGGTTGCCGAGTTGGAGAAGTACAAAAGATAAACATTGAAGATTTGAACTGGGAGAATTGCTCTGCAATCGTTAATGGTAAGGGATCTAAGCAGAGAGAAGTTTATTTCACTACCGAGTGCAAGGTCTGGTTGAAAAAATATCTGGCAAGTCGCAAGGACTCCTGTAAAGCCTTGTTTGTAACCGATACTCATCCTACTCGCCGAATGGCCATTCCTACGATCAGATGGTCATTAAAACGGCTTGCAGATCGGGGAGAGGTCGAAGCCAACGTGTACCCTCATCGTTTTCGCCATACTTATGCGTGCCAGTTGCTGGACAACGGAGCACCTTTGGATTTCATTCAGGGCATGCTGGGTCATGAGAAGGCATCGACCACTCAAATATATGCTCAGCTTCGCGGCGAGCGCCGAAGAGAACTTTATCGTCGGTTCTTATAGACTTTCTCTGCCCTCCAGTAATGATGGTTTGGGTCATAATAATATCGCCGTTACTAAACTAAAGGGCAGGTTAATGCAAATTGCGTACTTATTTTATCAAGTCATAAGAGGCTAAAAATAATTCAAGAAAAAACAAAATTATTGCTATGATAAATCCACTAAGTAACATTACGGGTTCTAATGAATCAATTAAAAATAAAAAGCATGAAATCAGCACAAAACATATTAGTGGATAGTATCTTATCAATTGCCTGATTATCCCTTTCTCTTTCCGTGAAATCATTAAATTTACTACGTATGAAATCGCTAGAGGAACAGGAATTGTAGTCAAGAGATGTAAATACTTTAGGGATTCATCCTGCTTCGCCCAAGGAAAGATTTTGTAGTCATCAGAGTATAAAAATACAGCAAATCCAATAGCCCCTAAAAGTAATATGTGATAAACGAACTTTATTATTAAATTACCATTTGACTTGTTCAACTTATACCACTCCTGTATAGTATCAATTATTTTATAAATACAGGGTAACAGTTTGAGATCGCTTAATTAAGTACTATCCTTTTATAGTACCTATATTACCTAGACGAAGCTACCGATAACGGCAGCCTCGTTGAAGTAACTGGAAGGATAACTTGGAACTTGTCAGAATTAATAGATGTACTAATACATTTATTTTGACTATACAGTCAATGGAGGAATAGTATGTATAAATTTCTAGCGCTTAAAGGGAGTCGAAGGCATAGCCTGACACCGTATTCACGCGTCGAGTCTGACCAAATTTCTTGAACTAACGGAGAACGATAGTGGGAACAAACGGAGAGCATAGTCGTCATATACTATGTTGATACACAAATAAGTAAAATCGTCGATTAATCCAAACCTGGTATTAGAAATGGGGCTGCTATAGAAAATGAGTGAATATATTCAAACACTTACCTTTGAACAAGCAAAAAGTGTTGCAGAAGAAGCTGCAATACAAAATCTTGAATCATTTATGGATAATTCTATTGTATCTGTACTAGATGAGCAGCACAAAGAAGCAGAATGTTGTTGGTTTTTTTTTAGAAACAAAAATATCATAGGTCCCCCAGAGCGGGTTCTCACATGGGATAGGGCATATGCTATTAGTAAAAGAGGAGAAGTCCGACTTATTGTCGACTATTCAAACGAACCAGAAAAGCTACAGGAATATCTTCAAGTGATGTCCAATCATTTCAAAGAACGTGGATTGTAGCCTGAAATGAAGGGAGTTAGGGGCATAGTAAATGCTTACCTTTTGCAAACCTATAGCCGGAGTAGCTGCATCGATGCAGCTTTTTTCCGAATCTTACGGTGATCCAGATCGACTTTAAACAGGACTTTGTTAAGGAACTAAGACTACTGTATCCGCACAAGGAGAACTTAAAGCATTGGGGGAAGGATATGAACCCTCTAAGATAATAGTCCCTCAAGAAGATAACCAATCCGCCCGTTACTTATTACAACTGCATATTTACGTTTGAACGTTCAGATAACGGAATACGATAGTCGAGTTAAAAGGTACATTAGCAAACTTATGAACAGTTTTCAGCATCGCCGGTAGCCTGCTCAACTATCGGGAAGTAGTGTGGGCAACAAAAGTTTATTATATTTTTAATTAACGGGGGCAAACGTATGGAAAAAATGGTCCATTCCGATGCCAGTATCATATTAGAAAGGCTCATTAAGGAATTTGCTGTAGAAGAAAAAATACAGCGAGGTCATTTAATATGGAACTCATTAAGAAAAAAGCCGCAAGTAGTGACCTTTGAGAACGCGATAAACTCGAATGAACAGGGAGAACTAATTTTTTTTTGGAAAGACAAAAGGAAATGTTTAAGGTAAAAACAGCGGATGTTAAGAGATTTTTTGAAAATATAGAGCCGTGGTTAGAGATAGATGCGTATCTATTCGACTTATCGTATAGTTGGCTTACCGCATTTACACATGAGGACACTATTTTATTTTTACAGCTTTAGAATTCTATAATTACGCTAACGGATACGATAGCTTAAGCTTAATAAACAACTATGACGAGGCTGACGGCATGAATCGGCGGCCTCGTTACACTAGCGAGGATAGTTTGGAAACAAAATCCATGTTAAGATATGGGTAACGTTAAATAAAGGTGGACATACATTATGGAGAAATACGCTAAAGTAATGGGAATTAACTTCCCTAAAATCACATTAGATCGTACCGTCGAAATTCTTAGTAATGTAATTGAACAGAGTAGATCCCAACTTTTTCACGTAATAACGGTTAATCCAGAGATCACTATGGCATGTCAGAAGGACAGGTCATTACGATCCATCGTAGATGAGGCAGGTCTCATTACTGCCGACGGTATTGGTATTGTTATGGTATCTCGATTAAGGGGGGGCAATTTACCCGAAAGGGTAACTGGATACGATGCATTGTTAAAATTACTTGATTCAGGAAACCAAAAGAAATGGTCATTTTATTTTTTGGGAGCAGATCCGGTCACAAATCAAAAGGTATGTGAGGTTATTAACGAAAAGTATCGTGACCTTATAATACTAGGCAAGCATCATGGATTCTTTAAACAACATGAAGAAGATAAGATAGTCGAAGAAATTGCATTTTTAAAACCAGATATTTTGGTCGTTGCCCTTGGAGCACCTTATGCGGAGAGATGGATTCATAAGCATAAATCAAAACTTAATGCCAAAATTGCTATTGGCGTTGGCGGAAGCCTCGATGTAATTGCCGGAAAAGTAAAGGCAACTCCTGAAAGTTGGAAGCGACTAAATTTGGAATGGCTTTACAGGTTGGTTCAACAACCTTCTAGATGGAAGCGTCAGTTGATCTTACCTCGATTTGCTATTCATGCATTGTTATTTCGGGAAGGCAAGTAACTCATCCGATTATCCGATTACGCTAACGGTAACGTTAGTTGAATTCCTTCCAAAGAGGCTGTCCCATAAGTCATAGAAATGACTGAGGATAGCCTCTCATTTTTTGTAAACAAAAAGAAACCGTTCTT
>NZ_JBYTBS010000102.1:0-12458 GCF_058789495.1 Paenibacillus sp. FW126-R14
TTCAAAACCCGCGAGCAAGCCAAGAAGGAGCTCTACACTTATATAGAGTTCGATTACAACCGTAGCCGAATCCATTCGACCTTGGGGAATAAGTCCCCTCATCGGTTCGAGCAACTCTACTATGAAAATCTTTTAGCATAAATCTATGGTAATTCCTTAACTGCGTGTCCACTTTATTGACAGAAGACCAGAAGTCGTGAAATAGCGGATTGTAGTTCCCTTCCCCTCGTCCAAAGGGCTGTTTCTAACAAAATAACGCCCTGTAGTTCCCCATCTGCTGTGATCCACGCTTTAAAACGGCTTTTTGCCCTCGTTCTCAATCAAATTCTCCCGATCGCCTTCATCAATGATATTACGCGTAGAGTTTCGGAACTCTCGCAGGGTATCCCCGAACGCTCTGCCTAACTGCGGCAGCTTGGAAGGACCGAAGACGATTAAAGCAATCGCCAGAATCAGGATTAAACCTGACACACCAATATTGTTAAACATGAGTATTCTCCTTTTATACAAACTTATGTTATTAATCTTAGTTATTAATCTTAGCTATTCATCTCAGTTATTGATCTTAGGCTCTCCATCTCAGCCCTTCTCATCCTACCCATTGCTCGGACTGCTCTGCCTCATCGCCCGCCACTGCCAGTTGGCTGCCAAAGCGCTTATTTCAAACAGCAGCAGCAAAGGAACCGTAACCGATAGATGCGAAACCATATCCGGTGGCGAAATGCATGATCCCGTAATCGTTAATGCGATGTAGGCGTACTTCCTGGACATTTTCAGCCGCTCCGGGGTAAGCAAGCCGATTTTGGTCAAAAACAGAAGAATCACAGGCAGCTCAAACGCAATCGCCATCGGAAATACAATTTGAAAGAGAAACCCGAAGTACCGGTCAATCCCATAGGTCTCCACTGCGCCGATTGTTTGATTCATCCGCATCATGAAGCGAACCATCATGGGGAACACGACCCAGTAGCTGAACGCTATCCCGATAATGAACAGAGCAAAAGCCACAGGGATGTACGGAAGGGCGCTTCTAGACTCCGCTTCTGTCAGCCCGGGCCGGACAAACGCCCACAATTGGTAGAGCAGCACCGGCACTGTGAACAACAAAGCAAAGAGGAAAGCGCACTTCATATAGATCATCAGCCCATCCGTAAACGAAAACACATTCCACTTAATTTCACCGATCATAGGCTGCGATTTCAAATACAGCAAGATATCACTTGAAACATACAGCCCGGCGCAAAGCACAACCACAAACCAAGCGAAAACAATAATCAACCGCTTGCGAACTTCGGTTAGATGCATAATCAAATCTTCCTGCCCCATGCCTTCCCTCCCATCTATAGGGTTATGCCCGCGGCTGAATTAAACGACCATACCGCCTTGTTTCAAATATTTCGCGATCCCTTCAACGGCTCTATAGGCTAGCGCTCCAACCGTACCTGTCGGATTGTAGCCACTGTTATGAGCGAAAGCCGACGCTCCGACGACGAACACATTTTCGGCATCCCACATTTGTAAATAGGAATTTACAGCAGAGGTGGAAGGGTCCGCGCCCATAATAACGCCGCCGGTATTATGCGTCGATTGATATGGCACGATGTTGTAAGGCCCCAGCTGGTCGGACGAGCCAATCGTGGTAGGATTCATCTCCTTCATAATCTCAGCCGCCTTCCCGCTCACGAATTTGATCATCTGCCGGTCCTGCTCCTCGAAATCAAACGTAATCCGCGGCAATGGGAGTCCATATGCATCTTTGTAAGTGGGATCCAGGTCTACATAATGATGCTTCCACGGTAAGCTTGAGCCTTGAGGGGATACGGCCAAAACACTGTTCGCGTATTTAAGCGATTTCTGCTTAAAATCTTTTCCCCATGCTGGCGTGCCTTTAGGTACCGAGTTGGTGGCAATCGGTCTTTGTCCGGTTTGCGAGATCCGAATTCCAGCTCCGTGAAGGAAATTGAGATTGCTATGGTCGAAATTGTCACCGTTAAAATCAGGAATCTCCATCCCCAGCGATCCGGCACCGGCAAACAAATTGAACTCTTTGTCATCAAAAAAGCCGGTCGCAGAGCCTCCGTTCGTTTGATAACAGTAGTTTTTGCCGATTACGCCTTTTCCCGAAGCCGGGTCATAAGGTTTACCCAATTTGGAGGTGAGCAGAAGCTTAATGTTGTTGAACACATAGCTGGCCATAATCACAACATCGGCAGGCTGCTCAAATTGCTCGCCCGTAACCGTGTTGACATACACCACTCCGCTGGCCTTTTTGCCGTCATTTAACACTTGAATGACATTGGAGTATGACCGCAGTTCGAAATTGCCCGACTTCTCAGCGACTGGGAGCACCGTAACCACAGCATCGGCCTTCGCTCCATACTCACAGCCGAAACGTTCGCAGTATCCGCAATACTGGCAAGCCGCTCTCGTTATGCCGTCCGGGTTCGTATACTGCTCCGACAAATTCGCCGATGGCATCATATAGGGGTGATAGCCTAGTTTTTTCGTGGCATCTTCAAAAAGCTTCAAAATCGGCGTTTTCACCATAGCCTTCGTCGGGAAAGGATTCGACCGCTTGCCGACCATCGGATTCTGATCCGGATCACCCGAGATGCCGGCCAGCTTTTCAAACTTGTCGAAATAGGGCTCCAATTGATCGTAGGTAATGCCCCAATCCTGGATGGTCATGCCATCCGGGATTTTCTGCTTCCCGTACCGCTCGACCGTTTTACTATAGATTTCAAAATCGTAAGGAAGGAACCGGTACGTTTGTCCGTTCCAGTGAATGCTCGCTCCGCCAAGCCCCTCGCCAAGCAGGAATGAGCCGTACTCCCGCATCGGCACAGCCGCTACTTTATCCGTATTGCGGAACGTTACGGTTTCCTTGGAAAGATCCTGCATCAGATCGTATCTGGATGCATAGCGCAGCTCGTCGTGTACCATATAGTAGTCCTGGGTGCTCCTTGGTTTCCCGCGCTCCAACCCAACCACCTTTACTCCTTGCTTCGTCAGCTCAGCGGCAATGATGCCCCCTACCCATCCCATGCCAACAATTACTACCGGAACTTTCGGCATTTTAGTAGCCATACGCTTTATTCCTTTCCCTCATTGGATTTCATCTTAATGAACAAAATGATCATGCAAGCTACGCGGTTCCATAGCAGCGAATTGATCCTTGTCGATGATCGTTGCATAACTCATCTGGTTGCCCGGATACTTCCGCATTTTCCAACCCTGCATATCCTTGTTCCCCCCGTAGAGCGGGTCCGCATATACGCCTTCCATCACGAGTACGCGGAATTGATTGAAGAAGGTTTTGCCCGTAACGCCATTTACAACGTTAATTTCGCCTTTCTCCATGGAGGTAAGGATGGCATCCTGCTCCTCAGGTGCTAGTTCAACGAAGGATTTCGTGTACTTCGCCTTGCTCGCATCCTCCATGCTCTGCAATCCCATCGTAATCAACTCGTGGCGCTCAATACTTAAGTAATCCCCCTGTGTAGCTTCACCTTTAACAAAAGGACCCGTCCGATACGTGCGGGCATTCACTCCCCAAGGACTTGCCAACTGATGGTCAATGTAAAAAGCAACCCCCAGCTCACTAGCCCCCGGACCTTTATCATCTTTTGGAAAAATACGCTCAGCAGCAGCTTCCGTAATCTGCAGCTGCGCCTGATTGAAAAACATCGGGGCTCTGTTATAGTCCATTCCTGCTTGCGCTTGCGGCGATGCGGACGGCGAAGGGCTTGGCGTTGTCTGCTTTTTCGTAAATCCGCCAGAGATTGCGCTGCCGATCACTCCTCCTACAACCGCTCCGCCAATGGCAGTTCCGGTATACTTCAAAAAACTGCGTCGCGACGGGTCAGGGGAATTTCCTACATTTTTCTCAGCCATATTGATGCCTCCTTGGATTTTTATGAACAATAGGTTAGTAATGGTAGTTATGGATATCATGAGCCTCTGCTATTTTTCTTATTCATTTCTTGTATGAAAATTGGAAATACGGGCAATGTAAAGTTACAGACATTACGCATAATTTACGTGCTGCCAATGGCTGTCTTGCTCTTGAACCAACTCATATGAGGAGAAGTCCACATGAAGAAAACCTTATTAGTTCTTACTCTGCTGCTAGCGGGCTCTTTAGCTGCATGCGGCAAGAGCACTACCCCTCAGGCAAGTCCGTCCGCATCAACAAGCCCGACAGCGACTCAAAGCTCAGGGGGAACAAGTACAACAAAAGTCGATGCACAAGCTGTGTTCAAAGCCAATTGTGTAAGCTGTCATGGCGTCAACCTGGAAGGTGCCGTAGGACCTAATCTACAAAAAGTAGGCGGCAAACTGTCCAAAGATCAAGTTTCTACAACCATTACGAACGGAAAAGGGGCCATGCCTAGTTTCAAAGGCAAGCTTTCAGACGATGAAGTTTCTTCCCTCGCTACTTGGCTTGCCGACAAGAAATAGACGCAAAAAAATCCCGCCTCCGGATGGAGTGCGGGATTTTTATATTAGATGATTAGCGGTACCACTTTACCGCTATTCACGTCAATTAAACCATGGTCTGTAATTTTCAAAGCAGGACTAACAGGTAAAGAATGCGTACTAATAGACATGATAGGATTATAATGGCAGTAGCCTAACGACTCCATTGCTTTACGCAGCTGTTCTACTTCCTTGGCTACTTGCTCGAGGGGAGCTTCCGTTAAAATCCCCCCGACAGGCAGCCTAAGCGAAGCAATAACCTTGCCATCTTCTACGACGCTAAAGCCCCCTTGATTGTGAATCACTTCATTAGCCGCGATTACCATGTCCAGCGGATTGCGACCGACAACAAGCAGGTTATGATTGTCGTGAGAATACGTCGTCGCTATCGCTCCTCGCTTAATCGTATCGCCGTCAATTAAACCATAAGCACGATTTCCGTTTTTGCCATAGCGTTCGAAAGTAGCAATAAGCCCCTTGCCGCTTTCCTGCCACATGAGCTCCCCGGAACGAACTTGAACCTCAGCCCGATGCTCCTCCGTAAATGTAGAACCGTTCTTCACCATCATCACACGGCAGTCATAACGGCCATCCATGATTTCTGTTTTGACGGTGAAATCTGCTTCCGTTAACGTCTGCATCTGGACGCTTTGATAGTAATGCGCCGGAAAAGCAGGTGGTTTTGTAACAGGGGTATACTCCTCTTGAGCGTCATAAACTTTGCGTCCATGCTTGAACACTTGGTCGATCGTCAGTTCTTCCAGGTTGGAAATTAGCTGAAAATCACCGATTTTGCCCGGAGCGATAACGCCGCGATCATACATCCGCATTCTTTTGGCCGGAGAAAGCGTACTGGCATAAATCGCATGCTCAGGCTTCATGCCCATCCCGATGGCTTTGCGCACAATGTGATTCAAGTGACCTCGCCGCTCGAAGGAGTCAGCCATCACATCATCGGTCACAAAGCAAAAGTGCTCAGATACTTCTTGCTCCACCAAATACGCCATCACTTCAGGCGTCATGGATTTTTCCTGAATTTCAATAAACATGCCTGCAGCGATCCGGGCTTCCATGCCCTCAATCGTCTGATGCGTGTGATCGGAGTCCACCCCGCTGTATATCATCCTGTGCAAATCCAAATCCAGCAGTTTCGGTACATGCCCCTCAATAATAAGATGAGGATAGTTCGTGCGGATATGATGGAGGATGCGATTCGTTTTGCAATCGGGATCCGTGATGACGTCGACATAGTTCATGATTTCGCCTAAGCAAATAATCCGTTCCGTTCGCAGCAGCTCGTCCAAGTCTTCGATTTCAATCGAACCGCCGGTCGTTTCCATCGATGTGGCAGGAACCGAGCTGGGAATGGCATAGAACATGTCCGCCACACAATGCCGGCTTGCTTGAATGAATTCCTTTACCCCGCCCAGCCCGAAAACATTGGCGATTTCATGAGGCTCCGGAACGATCGTCGTAACACCATTGCGAATGAGGCCGAAGGAGAACGTTTCCGGCGTGACCATCGTGCTTTCAATGTGCAGATGGATATCGATGAGGCCGGGAATCATGTAACGCCCTTTTCCGTCCAAACGCTCTGCAGCTGCAAAGCTTTCCGCACCTTTATTTCCGATATATAGAAACTTGCCATCTAGAATGGCCGCGTTGCCTTCAATGAATGTTTTAAAATAGCTATTATAAATCCGTACATTTTCGATCAATAAATCAACCTGCATCTGCCTTTACCTCCAAGTCCGCTACTCTACTAAAACTAATTTTTCGCTTGGAAAAAGAAGCCGCACCTCTTGACCGCTCGGATACGGAAATTCCATTTCTTTATTAACGGTAATGTCTCCGAGCATCGTCTCAACGACGTATTGATAGCTTCTCCCTAAGAAGGTGCTCACCTTAACGCGTCCCGTCAATCGATTCGGTCCTTCCTCGATTTCGCCCGGCATACCGATAACCACATCATCCGGACGAATAGCTCCTTGCATGCCGGACTGTTCTCCCTTGCTGGCATGTTTGGTTACGGTGAATCTCTGGTCTTTCACCTTCAGCGTGATCAGTTCGTTGTCATCCTCTCTTGTATCGAAGGGGATAAAATTCGTAAAACCAATAAACCGAGCGACAAACTCCGTTTTCGGATATTTGAAAATCGCTGCCGGGGCACCGAGCTGCTCAATAATCCCTTTGTTCATAATGGCTACCTGATCCGATATCGAGAAGCACTCTTCCTGATCATGGGAGACATAGACCGTAGTAATCCCGAGCTCCTGCTGGATACGGCGAATCTCAACGCGCATGTTGATGCGCAGATTGGCGTCCAAATTGCTTAGCGGCTCATCAAAGAGCAGCAGTTCAGGCTCAATCACGAGAGCCCGCGCAATGGCTACACGCTGTCTTTGGCCTCCTGACAGCTCTTTCGGATAACGCTTCTCGAAGCCGGACAAGCTTACCGTATCCAGAATGTTCCGGACGCGCCGGTCCAGCTCCGCCCCGCTCACCTTCCGCAGACGAAGGCCAAAGGCTACATTATCGTAAATCGATAAGTGCGGGAACAACGCATAACTCTGAAACACGAATCCGAAGTTCCGTTTGCTAACGGGAATCCGTGTGTAATCTTTACCGTTTAACGCGAATTTGCCTGCTTTAGCTTCTAAAAACCCGGCGATTAGCCGTAAAGTCGTCGTTTTCCCGCATCCGCTCGGACCGAGAAGCGATATCAAGTTTCCTTTTTCTACACTTAAATTGAAGTCCTTCAAAATATATTGCTGGTCGTAGGCAACCGAAATATTTTCCAAAGTGAGCAATGCCATGGATGAAAGCCTCCGTTATCGTTTGGTGAAGTAGGATAATCCCATCAACCGTTCAATGATGAACATAAGTACCGCGGTGAAAATCATAAGCAAAACAGAAATAGCAGCAATCGTAGGGTCAAAATGGTTCTCCACATACGTCAGCATCTGGATTGGCAGCGTACTGACTCCAGGGCCCGTCATAAAGACCGAGATATCGACATTATTAAAAGATTCCAAAAAGGCAATGAGAATGGCCGCGATAATACCGGATTTGATGTTCGGCAGGACCACTGTAAAAAAGGTTTTCAATTGGCCCGAGCCAAGACTTAATGCCGCTTCCTCAACCGCAAAATCGAAATTCGATAAGCTGGATGCAATGACGCGAATGATGAAAGGCAGCATAATCACGGTATGCCCGATCAGCAAGGCCGCATAGATCGGAAGGTGATACATCACGATTAGGTACTTCAACATCGTAAACCCAAGCACGATACCAGGAATCAACACAGGGGAAATAAAAACGGCATTAAGCGCCTCTTTCCCCTTAAACGTAAACCGGCTTAACGCATACGCCGCCGGAACGCCGAGCAGCAGAGCGAACAGATTGCCGAGCAGCGATACCATGATCGAGGTGCCCGCGGTTGTCATGAACATCTTCACATCCAAAATGTTGCGGTACCATTTCAACGAAAATCCTGTCGGCGGGAATTTCAATACACTCCCTGGCTCAAATGAAGCAAACGCAATAATGACGAGCGGCCCGAGCAAGAATACATAGACAAGGAGGGTAAAAAAGGCCAGCCCCCGATTCTTTTCCCGCATACTTCTACCCCTTCGGATTTAATTTAGTAGCCAGTTTATTCATAAGCGCAATGATGACGAATGTGATCACGATCATAATCACGGCAATAACAGAAGCAAGATACCAGTCGTTAAGCGTGATCGCATTCTGGTAGAGGAATGTGGAAATAACCCGCTGCTTGCCTCCGAGCAAAGCCGGCGTCGTATAAGCCGTTAAGCTTCCGACAAAAACAAGGATACTGCCTATGATTAATCCAGGAACGCTAAGTGGCACAATGACTTTTACAAAAGCCGTAAACCGGTTTGCTCCTAAGCTCTCCGCCGCTTTGATCAGATCCGGATCTATATTCTCAAGAACGCCGACTAATGTAATCAGAATGAGCGGCAAAAACAGATGGACGAGTCCAATCATCATGGCCGTTGGCGTGTACAAAATATCCAGCGGTTCCTTGATGAGACCGATCGCGATCAGGGCATTATTGAGCAACCCTTTTTTCCCTAAAATGATCATCCAACTGAACGACCTCACGACAGAGCTCGTCAGCAGCGGAAATATCGCTAATGCAAGTAGAATTGCCTTCTGTCTAGGACCCTGTTTGGAGATAAAATAGGCGACCGGAAAACCAAGCAATATACAGATAAGCGTGGTTACCAAGCTGACGCGCAGCGTCGTCCACACAATTTTGAGAAAGTACGGGTCCTTGAAGAAATTGAAATACCCTGCAACTGTAAATGTCCCTTTATCGAAAAAGGTCGAACCTATCGTTAGAAGGATCGGAACTACCATGAAAACCGTCAGGAACAATACGCCTGGCAGCAATAATAAAAATAAATACTTTCTTTTCATGCAGCTTTACTCCTGTTCCTAGGTTCGCTATGCACGCAGCGTGCGGATAAAAAGCTCGAGAAATTCGTCAGCCGAAACTTCAGTACAGACATGAACGTTAGCCGCTTTGGACAAACGGTTTTGAAAATCGCATACGGTTTGCCCGTCGCACAGCTCACTCTTCGTTTCTACATCAACGTAATAGTGACGGGTAGTGACCAGCTGTTTATTCAGCGCAACTCCGACAGCAAGAGGATCGTGGAGCGCGCAGGCTCTAACGCCATTGCGTTCGTAGTAACGCTGCATATATTCCGCTGTGCTCTCCTTGACATATCGGCCTATAGGCGAGTCTCCGAGTGCCTGGATATGGTCATCTGTCATAAGCGCTTTACGGGTTACGTCCAAGCCTACGAGCGTCAGGTTTGGAAAACCCGCTTGACATACAATCTTTGCCGCTTCCGGGTCGACATACATGTTAAACTCCGCCGTTGGCGTCACATTGCCGAAGCCTTGGACGACGCCTCCCATTACAATCACTTCTTTCACCTGATGAATCAGATCAGGATATTTCATAACGGCCAAGGCCAAATTCGTCAGCGGCGCCGTCATGACTAAAGTAACTTCCCCTTGATGCCGCTTCACTTGGTCCACGATGAAATCGGAGGCATGTCCCTCAAGCACCTTCGTATGAACGGGCATGTCTTTTAAAGCTCCGCCAAGCCCATCCTTACCGTGAACGCGATGCTCAAAAAAAGTTGGGCGCATCAAAGGCTTATTCGCGCCCATAACGACCGGGATCTCATGCTCCACCTGAAGCAGTTGGAGGATCTTGCATGTATTCAAAGTTGCTTGATCGAGCGATACGTTCCCATTCACTGTCGTGATGCCGAGGACATCCATTTCCCCGCTGCGTACGGCAAGCAGGATTCCCAGCGCATCGTCTATGCCCGTATCCACATCGAGGATGACCTTCTTTTTCATAAACAAACCCCCTCTAGTCCTGTTGAAGAAAACAAAGGTATACACACGAGCATATACCCTTGTAAAATTTCAATTATTGAGCAACTTCCTTGTTCCAGCGGTCGATCCAAGATTTAAGATTCTGATTGACGAATTTCATATCCATTTTGATCAATTTGTTTACGACATCGGCACCGTAAGTAATTCCCTGCGCTTCATCAGCCGATAGTTGAAGTGTGGTGTTAACAGGCGAATCCACTTTTGCTTTAGCAGATTTCTCCTGCACTTCTTTGCTCAAATGCCAGTTGATGAAATCTTCGGCCAGCTGCTTGTTTTTGCTTCCTTTGATCACGTTTACCGTATTCATGACGGCATAGGCCCCTTCTTGCGGGGAAATGAACTTCGTCTCCGGCACGGCCGCTCGCAGATCTTTCACATACATTTCCATGATAGGTCCTGCAGCAATTTCCCCTTGCGAGAACATATTTACGAATTCAGAGGTTTGTCCGTAATATTTGACGACACCTTTGTTCAGCTCTTTCACTTTTGCGAAAGCTTGATCCGCATTGAATGTCGTGTTCCCGGCTACGAGTGACGCTGCATCTAAAACCATCGGCCCTGTCGTTGACGTAATGTTAGGCAGAGTCAGCTTCTTGGAGAGCTCAGAACTCCACAGGTCGCTCCACGACTTGATCTCTTTACCCGTTGCTTTCGGATTATAGGCAATGCCAAATCGGCCAATCGTATACGCTGGACCGTAATCTTCGCCAAGCGGCGCCTTCGCGATATCGTAGATATCTTTTAAGTTCGGAATACGGCTGCGGTCGATCTTATCGAATAGTCCTGCTTCAATGCCTTGTTGTGCATAATAATCTGATAAATAGATAAGATCCACTTTTGAACTGCCTTGCTTCACTTTGTTTAAACGTTCGGAGTTATTGCCAATTTCCAAAACAATCTTAACATTATGCTCTTTCTCAAAAGGTGCGTATACTTCTTTCTTAAAGAAATCGTCTGAAAAACCCCAAGTGGAAATAACCAATTGCGTAGGTTCGCCTTTCGATGCTTCCGCAGGTGAAGTTGCTGCCGCATTCGTATTGCCCTCTTTCTCCGGCGCGGCTCCACAGCCTGTCAATGCCAGTCCTACTACAGATAAAGAAATCAAACCGCGTAGCATTCTTTGTTTCATTTTCAAACATCCTCCCAAGTTTCATATATAGGTTGAAGCGTAAATCCGTTTGTAAAATTTTTACTAGTATTCTACACGGGTTCACAAATATATGCCGAGCCCGCCCTTGCTAAGGCTAAATAAACAAAAAAGTGCCCCTGATAGAAGATATCTTCTAACAAGAGCACTTTTCATCGTAAACAATGTAAAGAGACATCAAGTGTTATACAATCGGGTAAACTCTTAAGATAGATCAAAAGAGAAACACCGTGGTCCAGACTATTTAGTTGGTTTAAGAATAATGTTCGTTATCGCCCATTGCGTCGGTGGATCATAGTCTCTTAATACGGCATCCATAGATAATCCCAGTTCTTGCTCCAGCTTTTCCCGGATTCTCTTCTTATAAATCGAGGACATGTAGAAATCGACTTCGTGTTTCAACGTAGGAGCTTCTCCCTCTAACGCCGTTGAACGGGGGGATCGACGATGCTTCGCATGAAAAGTAATGATATTCTGATCCAATGATACCTTCAGCAATGTTGTACCAAATCCGAATAACTCTTTGGAAATCTCGTTATACAGGTGACACAGCTTCTTCTTGTATTCATTAGAATCATCCGGTAAGGACATTAAATCACCTTCAAGAGGAATAATTACTCTGTATTTTTCGAGCTATCCTAATAATACATAGGATTTCTGAATTAATCAAGGTGATCGTTCGTGATTTTATATGGAAATAAACGATATAGGCTCGCAATTGTTTATAAAATCGCCTTTTTTCCGAATGTAGTTCTTCAAAAAGGATAATTTCCGGTGAATAAGGGTGTAGGCATACTCCCAGCGATGCAGAACAGCAATGCAGTCATCAATCCAGTCATGCTGTTGCGATGTCTGTATAAAACAAAAAAGACCTTACTAGGTAAGGTCTTTTTTGCAAATCTGGGATGCGGTCGGAGGGATTTGAACCCTCACGCCTTGTGAGCGCCACCCCCTCAAGATGGTGTGTCTGCCGTTCCACCACGACCGCTTAAAAGGTAATAAACTGGGGATCTAGGATTCGAACCTAGGCATGACGGAGTCAAAGTCCGTTGCCTTACCGCTTGGCTAATCCCCAATAATAAAAGGGAAAAGGGCGACCGATGGGACTTGAACCCACGAATGCTGGATCCACAAACCAGTGCGTTAACCCCTTCGCCACGATCGCCACAGTAGGGATTTATTCCCTGAAGACTAGATACGAAATTTGCGTAAAGTTGAATACTTAGGTTTTGCCCTCAGGGGTTAAATCCTTTGGGCCCCGTTATAGTACTTGAGTTCACTTCGGAGCTCTTCATCACTTTAATGGGTACAGCAGAGAGACTTTTGACTCCGTCAAAAGATCCCTATATTAGGTTAAGCCCTCGACCGATTAGTATTCGTCAGCTGC
>NZ_JBYTBS010000103.1:0-12433 GCF_058789495.1 Paenibacillus sp. FW126-R14
AGATTATTCATCTCATTTATAGTCGATTGCTCGACTGTGCTTACTCACTCGTTGTTCAGTTTTCAAAGATCAATGTCTTTCTCATTCCGTCCCGCTCTCGCGACCGGAATTACAATATAGCACATTCGCCCAACCAGATGCAAGTTTTATTTTTACTTTTTTCGATAAAAATTTCAGCTCGTCTTGGCCGGAATGACAATATACCATGGGGATATCAATAATGCAACACCATTCTGCATTTTTTTTACGAATGACCGCGATTCAGCATATCCTCTACCAATTCCTGCTCGAAGCGCTCTTTCAACGCATCATTGCTAGGCGCGACGGATAAGCTGATCTCTTTGTATTCGCGGATCATATTTTGAATGGCTTCCAGGTTGCCTCCCTGAGCGAAATAATCCGTTTGGGCAATAACATGATAAGCAACAGCTTGATAGGCATCGGTAAAGCTTTGATCCATATTGGCGGATCCCCGGTAGTCGGCGTAATATCTTTTGAATGTTTCCATCAGTGTTTCGTTCAGTGATTCGTTCATAGCCATGCCACTCCTTTCAAGATAAAGAACAGTTTCCCACAAGAAAAGGAAGTTTATACGGCATAAAACATAACGGCTCCCCGCAATAATCCGCAAGGAGCCTGTTATGTGTACTTAACCTTTTTCTATATCTCTCTAAAAGTGCTTTTTTTATTTTACATCAATGGAAGAAACAACTTGGTTTTGACCTTTAAGCTCCACCAGATGACCTTGTGTAAATCCGCCCAGGTTGCCTGTCAAAGCTACATTAGCAGCTACGTTATACACGGTAGTTTGGTTTACGCCGTTGATATTTTGAGTGATGGAAATCGTTGTGATTTTACCATTCGCATCAACCGTTGTACCGTTCAACGTACCTACGACATCAAAGGATTGGTTCACTTGCGCCAATTTCGTAACTTCTACGAATACAACTTGATTATTGAAGGAACGAACTTTAATTTCGTCTCCAACTTGAAGTTCGGAAGGAGCTACTTTCACTCCATTGCGCAAAATGAATGCATCCGGGTGCAGAACATAGTTTGTTGTAACTCCCGCTTTCGTTACCGGAAGCACGTTATTGTAAACAGCTGCGTTCACTGTGCCTGCAATGGCGTTTTGCTCATCAGGCATTTGCCCGCCAGTACGATCCAAGAGAGCTGCCAATTGGGCACGCGTTACGTTTTGGTTTGGTTTGAACGTATTGTCTTCGAACCCGTCAACCAGACCTTTCTCAATAGCTACAGCTACATAGCCTACAGAACCTGCAGGGATTTGCTTCGCATCTTTGAATGTCAGCTGCGTATTCATTTTCGCTTTAGCTTCGGACTCAAGTTTCAGCGCTTTTACAAGAAGCGTAGTTGCCCATAGACGGTCAGCTTCTTTATTCGGTTGAACGGAGTCATCGCTCTCAGTGAAAAGGTCGTTTTCAAGAGCTACAGCCACGTACCCTACAGCCCAAGCAGGAACTTTGTCAGCATCTTTGAAGTTTAGTTTTACTGCCATTTCAGCAGGGGATTCCGCTTGTTCGCGCAGACCCATCAATCTTACAGCGGCTGTAATCGCTTCAATGCGGGAAACGGATTTGTCCGGTTTGAACGTACCGTCTTCGTAGCCTTCGAATACACGTTTGGATGCCAAGCTGGCTATGTATCGCATTGCCCATTGAGCGCCTTTAAGATCGTCAAAGTTGATGCGGATTTGAATGTTGCCTTTAACATTAATATTATTGTTATTGTAAGAGCTGCTGATGCTATTGTTTCCTTTGCCGCGGTCGTCACGGTCATTGTGGTCGTTTCCTTTAGCGAACGCTGCAGAAGCGCCTCCCATTACCATTGTCAATACAAGTCCTGTTGCTACAGCTTTCTTCAATAGGTTCTTTTTCATATCAAGTTCCCTCTCCCATATTCATATGATTGGTATAAATAATGTGGAGCCTTCGCGAAGGGTTCCTGGTTATGCTACAAGGATTCGCCATAGAGAAAATGTTTAGGGGGGTGGAGCTGAAATCTTTTAAATTATCAAATGGCCAAGCTGTTAAAACACCTATGAAACTGCTAAACTAAACGGTATAAAAGACTGTCGCTAAAGGAGCCCGCACATGCGTTTACGTAATCCCAGAGTTCAACTCGTTATTGCTCTAGCCGTCGTTCTAATTGGTTTGTTAGTCTTCTCCTTTAGCAAACTCGGGCTTATGCAAACAAAAGTGAAACCGCTCGCCGATTCAACAACAAACATCACGAACCCAAGTCTTCCCCCTGCTACCACAGCGCCCTCAGCTCCAGCAGCAGGAACCAAAAATGAGAATAAGAACACGTATCCAACAGAACAATTTGACGTCGTTGTCATCGGCAGTGAGCTGGAAGGGCTGTATTTAGCCAGGGCGGCGGCAGACGAAGGCTTGAAAGTTAAGGTACTGGATCCTCACAAAGATTTTGGAGGTCAAATTCTTCAAAGCCAAATGCTGTTTCTGGACGAAACACGCGACGATCAAGGTCATTTATTAGTACAAGGCCGCGCTAAAGAATTGTTCGACGGGTTCCGGAATGCCAAGATTCGCAAGCTTTCCGAATTCACTACCTACATGAATAAACTGATCTTGAATATTCCGGTCGAATCCGGCATTGTCATGAATGAAGTTGAGCAAATCAACACCTCTGACAATCTGCATAAAGTTGCATCTATTGTATATACGAACGCTCAGAATGAGAAAAAGAAAATTACAGCCGGCTACTGGGTCGAAAATAGCGATTACGCCGCCCTCATCTCCCGGCTCGATGCTAAGAGGCTGCCTGGACTTGAGAAATTTTACGGACAAAAAGATATCGAATATATGAGTGCCGGTATGATGATGAAGTTCAAGCATGTCGATTGGAAAAAGTTCAACACCACTTTCAACTCGCTTAAGCCTGAGGAAAAATCCAAACAATTTGGCGGCGGCTATGTCAGCGACAGCTTTGCAATTGGACTCAGCGGCATGACAAAGGCTTATCATCCATCCAATGACCGAGTGTTTCTAAGAGGCTTGAATGCGGTGAATCAAAGAGACGGGGAAGTATTGATAAACGCGCTCCTTGTTTATACGGTCGACCCGTCCAAACCTGAATCCATCCAGGAAGCCGTTGCACTTGGCAACAAGGAAACTGCGTCCATTCTGGGGCATTTCCGTAAAACATTGCCAGGCTGGGAGCATGCCGAGCTTGGCGAACTGCCGACCTACCCGTATGTGCGGGAGTATAACCATTACGAAATGGATTATGTGCTAAAGCCGTCCGACCTGCTCTCGGGCACTATGTTCTGGGATAACGTCAGCATTGGCGGCTACCCGCTTGATTTACAAGGCACGAGTGCAAATAAGTGGGGAATTGAAATGGGGCGTCCGGATAAATACGGCATGCCGCTGCGCAGCTTTTTATTGAAAAATTACGATAACGTCATTGCCGCCGGGAAAAATGTGGGTTCCTCAGCGATCGCTTACGGAAGCACAAGAATTCAGCCGAATACGAGCCTGGCCGCTGAATCGATCGGCGTCATCCTCGGACAGATTCACGGCAAGCACACGCTTAGAGAGATCAAGCCGGAAGAAATGACGAAGCTGCAGCAGTATTTAGCCGACCATTATCAGATTAAGCTGACCGGAATTACCGGCACGAACAAAATCAGCGGTTGGACCGCGGATGAAATCAGAAAGCTCGATAGCGGAGAAATTACGTATCCGAGTTATGTACAAACTCGCAAGAAAACAACTGCGAAATAACCACAAACCGTACATTCGTTCCCTGAACGATTGTGCGGCTTTTTTTTACGAAAATTTAAAGAAATGATGGGTTGAAAAAACAGAGCTGCAGTCATATAATAAGCATTATACTTAATATCACTTAAAAACACTTAAGCGAAAGGAGAGAAAACCCCTTGTTTCAAGAGGAGAGACTGATTTCAATCCTTGATTACTTAAAATCAAATAAGCGTATTACTGTTGATTTAATTTGTGAGCTCTATGATGTTTCACGGGATACCGCAAGGCGTGACATGGTGAAGCTTGAAGAACAAGGACGCATCGTGCGGACACGCGGCGGCGCAATTCTTCCTACCCTTTCCAAAGAAGTAGGCAATTACGAACAAAGGCTGCAAGCCGAGTCATCCTCGAAGCTAACCATCGGGAAAACTGCCGCAGCGCTCATTCAGGACGGGGACTATATTATGATGGATGCTTCCACGACAGTTCTCCATGCTGCAACCGCATTAAGTTCCAAGCGCAATGTTGTGGTGACAAGCTCCATAGAAATTGCTGCGATTTTGACCCGTAAGGATGAAACGACGATCCATCTTCTTGGCGGCGTATTGGACAACAAACACCATAGCGTATACGGAGCAAAAGCGATTGAAATGCTGAATGATTACCACGTCGATAAGCTGTTGATCGGGACCTGCGGGATTACAGAAGAAGGCCTGTCAGCTCCTAACGAAGAGGATTGCTATTTAGTTCGCGCCATGATGCAGCATGCTGACCAAGTCATTGTTTTAGCGGATCACTCCAAGTTCGGTAAACGGCTGTTTCATCGGGTCGTAGGTTTCGAAAGCATCGATATCCTAGTGACGGACCAAGCGTTAAGCCCGGAAATGAAAGAGAAATTGCTTGCAAGCGAAGTAGAAATCGTTCTGACTGAAGGAGATGAATGATATGATTAAGCTTATCGTCAGTGATTTGGACGGCACATTGCTCGATCACAGCAAGAAGGTTAGCCCCAGAGAGCAAGCTGCCCTGAAAAAAGCGAAGGAAGCCGATATGATCCTTTGCCTGGCATCAGGAAGAATGAATGTGGAAATGCAGCAAGTATTAGAGGAAATTGGACATCGAGCCTATTCGTTATCGCAAAATGGCGCGTTCATCCATCTGGAGGACGGTACGTTTCTGAAATCCGAGCTCTTCAAGCCTGAGTTGGCTTTCCAAGTGTACCAATTGCTGAAGGAATTTGACCTCGTCAAGCTCGCTTGCTCGGGGGAGGCGAATTATATCACGCATTTGACGCCGGCTTCCGACGAGGTTCAGTCCCGGACATTCCGGCCTTTTATTATCAAAGAGGACTTGGAGCCGTCATTGAGAGGTGAACTTCCCGTATGCAAATTCTCGCTATTTGGAGATATCCAAGTTCTCTTGTCACTTAAATCCGTCATGGAGAAAGAGCTCGGCGATCAAGTCGAACTATTCATCTCCGACAAGGATTGCTTGGACATAATGCCGCTTCAAGTTTCCAAAGGCAACTCGCTGCTCGTGCTGATCGAGAAATTAGGCTTGCAGCCGGAGGAAGTCGCTTGTATCGGAGACTCCTTCAATGATGTCTCCATGTTCGGCATCACCCCGCATAGCTTTGCCATGAAAGGCGCTCACCCGGATGTTAAACAACAAGCCAGCTATCAGGTGGAATCCGTAGCAGAAGCCATTCATCATATATTTGCCTACAACGAAAAATATGTTGCCGAGCAAAAAGGAAGCACGCGGATATGAAAAAATTATTGATCATGGGCTGCTTGTCTTATTTGTTAACAGGCTGTACCCACGTTATTTTTGGCGCTGTACTGCCCGAATTGCTTGCGCATTACGGACGAAGCTACAGCGACGGAGGCCTGCTCGTGTTCCTGGAGTTCGGCGGCTTCCTTCTTGGCGTGCTAAGCGCACCAGCGCTCAGCCGCCGCATCAGCCGCCGAAGCACGATCATTACGGCCTTCGGGCTGCTCTTCCTGGCCATGATCGCCATCGTGCTGCTGCCCCCTTGGCCGCTCGCGGTATGTCTTTCCTTCGTAGCAGGCGTTGCTTTCGGACTCGTTGAATCGAGCATTTCCACCTTTGTGTTAATGGCAGCCAAAGACAAGCAAGCTTCTGCATTCAGCCAGCTTGAAGTCTTTTTCGGACTTGGCGCTTTAATCATGCCGGTGATTTCCAGTCTCCTGATCATGAACGGCTTATGGAAATACGGCTTCATGCTGCTGGGGCTTAGCGCGCTTGCAACAGGCATCATCTGGTCGAAGCTCTCCTTGGGCGAGCACGACGAATTGCTGGATCACAAAGCGGACCGGACGACGGTAAATGTGAAGCCTCCAGCCATGACGAAAAGTTCTTTAACCTTCCTCATTCTGTTCATGCTTGTTTTCTTCATCTACGTAGGGATGGAAAATACGATTGTTAATTTCCTGCCATCAATCTTTATCGATAAAATGCAAACGTCAAGTTCTGTTTCCACTTTAGCGGTAACGGCTTATTGGATTGCTATGGTAATCGGGCGTATATTCGCCGGCGTACTGGCCGAGAAAATGACCTATTTCCGCTATTTGGCCGTCTCTTTTGGCGGCAGCTTGGTTACTGTATTTCTGTGGTTGTTCAGCACTCAGCTGTGGAGCTCCTTCGCTATCGTTCTTCTGCTCGGCCTCTTCATGTCAGGGATGTTCGCTGTCGCTCTTATTTATGCGAATCAATTGCTCCCGGGACGTACGGAGCAAACGACTAGCACGCTGATCGCTTCAGGCGGTTTAGGCGGATCCGTTCTTCCGCTTGGCGTTGGTTGGGGGATGGATAAATTTCAAGTCGGCATCTCGATTTGGTTTGTGTTAGCCGGCATGTGTATCGTGTTCGGGATTGTCGTCTATTCCCGGAGATGGAAGGTTCAGGCTTCAAGCGAAAGGAAACATGAATCCGTTATCGCGACATAGGGTGAAAACGAGGTAAGTTAGCTGGAAAATCTCCGGCTAAATGGATCTAACAAAAATGTACAAGAGGCTGCCCCACAAGTCATAACAATGATGACTGGGACAGCCTCTTTCGTCACGCGTTTACCGCAGCGCCTTCAATTGAATGAGGACCGCTTTCTCTTCGAACCGCACATCCCTTACCCCTATAAGCAAAGGCAAGTGATCTTCGATCGATAGCTCGATCGGAGCAAGCTGAAGCCAATCCTTTGGCAGCTGCAGCCCTTTGATCATCGTGTTCTGATGTCGAACGACGACATTCGGCGGATCCCACTCCAAGGTGAACAACAATTGGGCACCAACAGGCACTTTGTCCTGCCACGTGACATTTACGTCAGCCACTAGATTGGAACCCTGAAGCGTGAGCTTGGCCCCTTCGATTACAACACCGTTAGGCAAAGTCCGATGGGCTGCCAGCTGCTTCTTAACAAGATTGTTCAGATCTTGCTCGCTTACCTGCACTTCCAGCTTCCTGCTCTTGGCGATATCGGCGATCTTGCCGGCAATCGAGATTTCTTGATAGCTCAGGTCCAGATCCTCCGTAGGTTTGATGTGCCGGATGATCATCACCGCGGCGGCCGCAGCAATAACGATGACCGCTATGACGACAACAAATAACTTTTTCAGCACGCTTCACACCCCGCAGAAGACAGATTTGGCGAACCGCACCGATTCCGTAGATTCCGTAGATTCCGTAGATTCCGTAGATTCCGTAGACGGCTACTCTTTGTTCTGCTGCTTTTCCTTAAGCCAGCGGGGAGCGCCCTTGCTCTTGCGGTCTCGCTCGCGCTGGGCTTTGCTCACGGCCTTGCCGCCGGCGGCCGTTGGCTTCGGCGCTGCCGGCTTCGCCGGGGCAGCGTCGCGCGCGTCCGGCGCCGCGGCAGCATCGCGCAGTCCGGCGGAGCCGCTGCGCACAGGCGCTGCGCCCCTCGGGCGCGCAGCTTCACGGCGGCTGCGCATGGCAGCCGCGCTGCGGTCCTGGGCCGGATCGACGAGCCGGCCCTCGTACATCGCCTTCGGCGCGATCGTGATCCCGAGCTGTTTCTCGAATTTATCGAGAATGAACTGCTCCTTCGGTGTCACGATGGAAATGGTCGTGCCCTCGCGGCCCATCCGACCGGTCCGGCCTACGCGATGGAGATAGTACTCCGCGTTCGTGGCAGGATCCAAGTGGAAAACGTGGGTCACGCCTTCAATGTCGAGGCCTCTTGCCGCAACATCCGTCGCCAGCAGCAATTGGAATTTCCCTTCCCGGAAGCTTCCCATCACTTTGGCCCGGTCCTGTTTGCTTGCTTCTCCGTATAGAGCTTCAATCGATAATCCAACATATTGAAGCTTGGCTACAACTTGAGCGATATCATCCGTTACATTGATAAATACGATCGCGGATTTGGGCTTAATTAAGCGTACAAGTCTTCGCAGCGTATCAATCTTTTCACGCTCTTGGCACACCACGTACATATGCTCCAAAGTTTCCGCGGTACGCTGGCTTGGATTGATTTTAATGATAGCCGGTTCCTTCAGCCATCTGCCCGCCGCTTGCTCTGTGCTTTGAGGAATCGTTGCAGACACGAACACCTTTTGACTGGACTTCAGCATCCCTTTTAAGACAGCTTCAACATCCTGCATAGAACCTAACTCGAACACTTGATCCACTTCATCAACAACACCGATTTTCACATGGTGCAGAGTCAGCTTCTTTATTTTCATAAGCTCAAGCAAACGTCCCGGCGTTCCCACAACGATATGAGGGTGCAGCCGAAGCTTTTCAACTTGTCTGACCACAGCCGCTCCGCCAATCAACGATTGCGAACGAACAGGGCCGCCGGCCGTCAATTTTTCAATTTCTTGCATGATTTGCATCCCTAGCTCCCTTGTCGGGACAACAACAAGCACCTGAAGTTGTTTCTGCATCGGATCGATTTGCTCCAGCGCCGGCAGCAAATACGCTAACGTTTTGCCTGTGCCGGTTTGCGACTGAATAATCGCATCGCTGCCTTGTTTCAAAACAGGAATCGCTTCCGCTTGAATCGGCGTTGGCTCGCCAATACCCATTTCTTTCAATTTATCTAAATACGTTTGTGCAATTTGCAGCTGTTCAAAGCTTGTACTCAATGGACGTAAACCCCTTTTCTCATTCAACCTGATGACCTTATTATATGCGACGCCGTATACCGATACAAATCAGAACTTTGAAAAACGCCGCTAAACAGCGGCGTCTGCCTCCGTACAAGCAGAAATAAGAGTCCGCATGGACTCTTTATTTGCCAGTTCCCCACTCTTCCAACAGCTTCTGCTTAATCACATCTCTTGCCCGGAACAAACGCTGCCGCACAACACCTTCCGTAACCCCGAGCTCGATGGCCATGTCCTTGTAAGATAAATTATGTATCCATTTCATTGCAATAATTTGCCGGTAGGACGGTGTTAGCTGATTGATATAAGCTATGATGGCTTCACGCATGAGCTTCAGCTCGACCTCTTGATCCAGGGGAACCAAATAATCCGAGGTTGGCGCTGCCTCCTTGATGCACAGCATCAGCTCAGTCTCAAGTTCATCCCGGTTGCGTCTGTGCTTCCTGAGGTGATTCAAGGTCACATTCCGGGTCAGCTTTTTAACCCAGCTTTCATATTTATCAATATCTTGAAGCAGCGGCGCCTTACGCACAGCCCGAAGAAAAGACTCTTGAATGATATCCTCAACAGCCGCATGATCCCGAAGAATAAAATAAATCATGGGATACACGAGGAGATAGAACTCATGATATATCTGTTCTTGCACGTTCTTCTCTAAGGTATAGAAATCACTGCTAAATAACAATCTGAGAGACTTCGAAATCAACGCCCCCTAGCCCACCAGGTAAAAACAATCTCTGTTTCATATCCTTATTTTAGGGCAAAGCCAAGGAGTAAACAACAATAAAAACAAAGTATTATGGTAATATCATCCACTTCGTACTAATGTTGGTTTTTTTCTCGCAACCAGGCAAATACATCGTCCAGCGCCTTCTCGTCTTCTCTCCGGGGAAACCGGTGATCCAGTCCCGTAAACAAGGCCATGGTGTAGACTTTGCCTGCCCGCTCCAAAGCAGCAGCCAATTTTCTCGCATGACCGATATCGACTTGCGAGTCCTGAGTGCCATGAATAATATAGATGGGCGTGTCGATCTCATGAACCCAATATACCGGAGACCGGTCCACATAAGCTTCGACTTGTTTCTTCGGGTGTCCGACTACGCGCTTTAACATCCGCCGCAAATCCACGCGCTGTTCATAGGTGTCCAGCATGTCGCTGACGCCTCCCCATACGACAACTGGACCTACCCCGCTGCACTCTCTAGCCGCGCGCATCGCCATAACGGCTCCGCGGGAAAAGCCGATCAAGGATACAGGTCCTGGCTCTACTTCCGCCAAGGACTGTACCAGCGGGATAGCATGAAATAAATCGTACCTGTCTTCACCCGCAAAATCTTCGCGCCCTTCGCCGCCTTCATTGCCTCTGTAATACGGCGCGAAGACGACATAACCGCGTTTGGCCATAGAGATAATTCGCCGCTTCCGAACCATGCCGACACGTTTGATGCCACCCCGGCAGTAAATCACCGCCGGCCGCGGGCTTGCTCCTTCCGGAACGGCTAGAAGCCCTTTCACCTTCAACCCCTGGCTTACATAGGTAAGAATAAATAGCGAAATATGTTTCACGAAGCAGCGTATTTGCTCTCTTGCTACTAATTGGCCATCTTGCAATTGTGCTGTGGACATGGGTCCCCCCTATTTTGACAGCTGTCAGATCATCCTATAAACTAAAAGTGTCTTACTATTTTCCATCCGAAGGGATGAAACTATGAATACAGATTTTGAGAAAGAATTCAACGCCTTAGTGGTCAAAACCGCTGAACTCATTACGGGAGACACTTCGCCTGAAATGCTTGAGAAAATAAAGATTTGGGCATTTTTTAATCACGTTCATAAGTCGCTCCCAGCCTTGACCTCCCATTGGAACCAAACGCATCCGGAAAGCAAAGCGGAGGTACGCCGCATCTTCGAAGAGATTCGTGATCTGAACCAAGCCCAGCAAGCGAAAAAGCCTGACCCGAAGTAACTGCCATCACGTAGATAAAGCGGAATCCCGGTCCATTGACCGGGACCCGCTTTATTTTTTATTCAGAATCCCCGAAGCCAGCCGGTCGAACAACCGCGGAAACAGGTGAAACAACTTGACTCCTGCGCCTGCTACAAAAGGAAGATTCTTCTCCGGTATTTTTTTCTGTACGGCATGAATCAGCTCTTTAACGACTTTCTCCGGTTTGAGCATAAACCATGCCACATTTTTCACATAGTTCCCGCTCGGGTCTGCTTTATCGAAAAATGGCGTAGAGATCGGACCCGGGTTAATCGCCGTAACCGAAATCCCCGTTCGCATCAGCTCCTGACGCAGGCTGTTCGTGAAACCAAGCACGGCATGCTTCGTTGCCGAGTAGCCCGTGGATTTGGCCGAACCGATTTTCCCTGCCATGGAAGCAATGTTCACGATATGGCCGCTCCCCGCCTTCAACATATGAGGCAACACGGCCCCTGTACACCGGACGACTCCCATGTAATTTACATTCATCATGTCTTCAAAATGCTCCAGCGGAGCCCCTGCAAACGACTCAAATATCCCGTATCCGGCATTATTAATCAGAATATCGATGCGGCCGAACTTGGCGATAACCTGACTAACCACGTCATGTACTTGCCCCGTATTCGTAACGTCCATGGCGTAAACGGCGTGCTGCCCTGGGAGACCGGCGGCGATGGTTTCAAGCTTGTCCGTGCTGCGGGCAGTCAAAACGGGGATCGCTCCCATTTCGGCAAATTGCTGTGCCATGACCGCCCCGATGCCGCTTGAAGCGCCTGTAATCAAAACGATTTTATTGGAAATGTTCAACGTCATTTCTCTCCTTATCTCACCAGCGTGCAAAAAAAAGAGAACTGCTTATCACAGTGCTCCTTCATTCTATCATATGTATACAACATGATTATCCAAATGAATATCCTAAAACTCATATTACGTAATTAACACTTGAATGTCCAATTCCCCTATGCTGTCCATGATCAAAGGAATGGTTAACGCCCGCTTCGGCACGAATCCGGCAGCCGTTGCCGATTGAACAAGCTTCGGAGGTGTGATATCGACTCTTACGCCTTGATTAAAGAGCATCGTGCTTGCATTCCCGCTAATCATATTGCCTAATTCCGATATGGCGCTTTTGCCCATATCATCCATTTCCGTTATCACGAATCCGCCCATCATCGCGGAAACCATTTTCAATGCGACATCCTCAGCCAAGCCGAATACAATATCGCCTTCCATTTGTCCGGTCATCCCGATTTGGATCCAAATATACTTTTCTACAAATTTGACGTCTTTGACGCCGAGCTGCCCCGTAGTTGGGCGAATGTTAGCAACCTGCTCGATGACAATTCTAGCCGACTCCAAAAAAGGATTAATGTACTCAGCCTTCATAGCTCCGCTCCGATCTCATTTGTGAATAAGTTCCACGCGAAAAACGACCTTTTTCAACATTATACCTAAAATACTAGGACAAGTATACTGTATTTATTACAAAATAAGGTTCAAAAGTACTAATAGCGACATTTTCAGACCGGGCGTAGCCCCGTGACCTGTGTCTTGTA
>NZ_JBYTBS010000104.1:0-11079 GCF_058789495.1 Paenibacillus sp. FW126-R14
ACTCGTTGTTCAGTTTTCAAAGATCAATTTCTTTCGCTCACTGCCGTGTTACCGAAGCAGCGAGAAGTAATATACCATATCTGTTTTTCAATTGCAAGCTTTTATTTTTTCATCCATTCGTGAAGATATTCAACACGTTCAGATCTTAATCACAGCTTGCACCCCGTTCCGTTTGGAACAAGAATCATAATATAGCACATACGATTTTGGAAAGCAACCCCTGGGCTGACTTTAAATAAAAAGAAACCCCTAGCGCCAGTTTTAACCTGACAGCTAGAGATTCCGCGAAATATTACCAAGTACTATTTTAACCTGATACTTTTTATCAAGATTTCGAGTGGTTCTCTATCCTCATTTTCACCGCGATTATCATGCTCGACAAGCTTATCCAGACGGGCTACCTGATGACCGTAATCATACATAGCCGCCGCGACAATAGACAAGCGCAGCAATCCATCGGGCTGTTTCATATAACGGTCGATAAGAACCGTCATGAAACGCTCATTCTCCGCTTCCATTTCCAAACCTTCCGTGAGATCGTCTTTCAGCTTGTCATCGAATTTCAACAGAACATGTTCGTGGAACTTGATTAGTTTTTCCATATGCTGATCGAAATACGTGTCAATTGCTTCCGTCCGGGAAGCCTGAAAGTAATGCTCATCTACGGCTTCAAGAACTTCAAGCCCTTTATACATGACTAGCAATTTTTGCTTATATACAACAAGCTCGCGAATGCGGCCAAAGCCAGTGCCTTTTCCTTTGAGCTTTTTAATCTCTTCTTCCATAAGCCTGTACTTCTCCGACAAGGACTTCAGGCTGCTGCGCAGGCTTTCTTTTTCCTCGCGAAAGACGGTTTCCTTCATTTCATTCGAGATAACGGTGCGAAGGAGCAGCGACATTTTGCTGAAAATAGTTTGAATCTGTGCGGCGAATTGCTCTTTGGGCTTGGGCGGAAAGAAAAAAATGTTCACGACGAAGGCACAGCCGATACCTATTAAACTCAGCAGCAGCCGGTTGAGCGCAAACTCCCATTCTCCAGAAGCCTCCATCACCGCTACAACGGTAACCAAAGTAAGGCCTATCGTTTCTTCCATTCGCATTCTAAGACTGATGATGATAACAATAATACAAACGATTCCAATAGCAATAACATTATTCGAAAAAAACATACCAGCCAGCAGCGCTAACACCGCACCAAGAATATTTGTCTGCAGCTGGTCAAGAAAATAACGCCAAGATCGGTAGATCGAAGGCTGCATAGCGAAAATGGCAGCAACAGCTGCAATCACAGGAGGAGTAAAATTAAGCCAGGCACTGATATATAAGGCCAAAGCTACAGCGATACCCGTCTTCCAAACACGCGCACCGAAAACCATGAAATCCCCCTCATCCAAAATATTAATTCACTATTATCTTACACAGGTAAAGGGGCTGATGCAAAATAACTGCTGTATTGACTAGTCTGGATTGTTCCATCCTGCCTGCATGGCAATCTATTCGCGAAGCCATACTGTTAAAGTAATTTCCATATCCCTTCTGGAGGCGACTTATGATCAAACAAAAATGGCGAATTCCGCCTACGCAAGGGCTTGGATTCAGGCTCGGCAAAGGACAAGCAGTTCGGGTGACCGATGTGGACGGGGAGCAGGTTGCGGACTTTGTGACCTATCATGCAAACGACTTTAGAGAACGTCTGGATCCGGGAGTTACGATGGATGCCTTGCATAAATGGAAAGTGAAGCCAGGGGACACGCTTTATACCAATACCTACAAACCCATGCTAACGATAGTAACCGATCAGGTGGGCCAGCATGACTTCATTAATCCAGCCTGCCGCAGCGAAATGTATGAGGTTTTGTACAATAAAAAGGATCACCCAAGCTGCTATCATAACCTGAACCAGGCTCTCGCCGAATTCGCAGTACCTGCTCCCGATCAGCACTATCCCGTCAATTTATTTATGAATACCGTCATTCACCCCTCTGGGGAAATCAAGGTAGAAAGGCCGCTATCGAAAGCCGGGAATTATATTGAGCTTCGGGCGGAAATGGATTTAATCGTAGCCGTCTCAGCTTGTCCCTGCTCGGAGAGCGCCTGCAACGGATACAACTGCACAGCTATTGACGTAGAAATTATGTAGGCATTCACCCAACTCTTCTTCTCCGCATAGTATGCTCCGAATGGATGAAGGAGGGTTTGGGTATGGTTCTTTTGAAATCCAAGAGTTGGCTGGATCATCATTTAACTGAGCTGCCTGCTTGGCAGCAGGATGCCTTTCGCAAGTTCGGTGATATGATTGCGGACGAGGACCGGATGTACCCCTGCATACCAGGGAGACAGGGTTTTCTCGCCGATAGTTTGCGTTTCGGATTCGCAGATGAGCCTCGATCCGAAGAAGCGGTTGAACAAGTTGCGCAGCTGCTGCATCAGTACGGGGAATGCTCCCGGGATACCGGCAAATATGCTTCGCTTGTTATATTTTTCGAAACACCGGAAGAACTGACGGCCAGCTTCACCGTGGAAGATTACGAGCAAGTCTTCTGGTCCGTTTTGAGCAGGGTAAGCGCCAAGGATCAGGTGCCATGGCCCGCACATATTCCGCAAGATCCGTCTCATCATGCCTGGGAATTCTGTTATAGTGGCCATCCCTATTTCGCCTTTTGCGGGACGCCGGCCCATCATGTTCGCCGAAGCCGGTGGACACCCTATTTCCTCATTACTTTTCAGCCTCGATGGGTTTTCGAAGAAATCAATGATTCAACGGCATTTGGACGCAATATGAAAAAGCAAATCCGCCAAAAACTAGTCGAGTACGACGGTGTTCCGGCCCATCCTTCGCTCAAATGGTACGGTCAAGCCGACAATCTGGAGTGGGAGCAATATTTTCTGCGTGACGATGAGAGTGTGGCTCCTAAATGCCCTTTTGCATCTATGGCGATGAAAAAAATGTAACAAAAAAACCAGCTAAAGTCTGAGCGACCAAAGCTGGTTTTTCGTCATTTAATGAATCGTTGGCCGATTGTTTGGCGGCATTTGCGGCATGCCTTGTGCCGGGACAAACGCATTCAGCATTTTCTGCATATCGGCGGTCCCAAGCTGCGGTACCTGGTAGTAGGCATTTCTGTTTTGATACAAGAAAATTTCATACGCCATCTCGATAAAATTCTGTACTTGCGAAGCTAGCACGCGACGCACGGCAGGGTTGGTCACCTCAACGGAAGTCATCGTCAAGAGCGATGCATGCGTTTTGATAAGCCCCAGCATATGCGCGCTGATACCCGCGTCCTTTACATCCGCCAGCGATTGATTCGGCTTCTTGGGCTGAGTCGGCTTGATTCCATAGATCGGCTGCGACACGTTTCGGATCATGTAAGTCTGCGTCTCATTGCTCGGCTTTTGACCAGTAGTAAAGCACTCTGCCGTTAAGTTGTAGTGGTACAGGGTAAAGCTGTACTGATGATCCAGAATGTCCAGAAGCTCGGGATCTTGGACAAACTGTCTGAAAATCATGAACTGGTCCAGTACATTGATGGCACAGGCTAGCACTTCGTGCAAATCAAATAGCTCATGCCCTCCATGATTCATGTTAGGCGCCATTTGATTCATATTGTTAACCGGTGTTTGCTGCTGCATCTCGAAGTCTCCTTTAATAGGTGGATTGGTAACTTCGATAATATGAGCAGGAATGGCGAAAATTATACGTTCCTTCTACTTCAACAGCAGGGAAGCCCAAGTGGTTTCAAGCCACTTATCAAAGTCGGCTCCTTTGTCGCCTTCGTACGTATCGTACACGTCACTTCTCGTTTTTTGCAGCTTTTCTTTGAATTCTTCATACGTATGGCCTTCCGGCAAACTCTTCTTGATGCGGACAAATACCTTGCCTGCCCCTTTGACCAAATCGCCCCTCTTACGCGGAGGCAGCTGGGTATCCTCACCAAATGCTCGCAGCTTGCGGTAGGCCGCCTCTTGAATGGGATATACGGCATCGCTCGTCAGAATACGAGTCAGAATATTTATGCTCTGTTGATCGTTCCACTGACCTAACTGTTCAACCGCATCCAGACGTTCTCTCCAATTGGAGGTCCGGTTCGCGGATTTTTTTAATTCATCAAAGTTGGCTGGCATTTCATGGTTTAGTTCTACGTTCAACTGGCTCAAGCTCCTTCGGCTGCTGCAATTTGCGCATGTTTTTTACTACAATGATGTTACACTTTTTTGGAGGAAAGCGCCAATAGGCGGGATTCACGGCTGCAGCGCTCGAAAGAACAGCTCGAAACTAACAGCCATCTGCGTGTTGAGCTTTTCTTCGCCCATCCCCATTCCCCAACTGACCAGTACGCCCAGATACGTTTGAATAGCTTGATCCGCGATCATTTCTGGAGGAAAGACGGCCAAGAACTCCCCTCGCTTTTGCGCTTCTTCGATAAGAGGAATAATTACTAATTTTAGCTCTTCCAGGGTTTGCAGCTGATTGGTCAAAGTCTTTTCGTTGCTGAAGTTGCTTTGAAATAAGGCACGGGCAAGCTGTCTTGTATAGGGGACCAGCCTTACTAATTCTATTAGGAATTCCCGTATATGAGGAAGAATCGGTCCGCTTTTATCTTTCAACTTCACGAACTCCGTCGTCGCCCAGATTGTCTGGATATCGCAGAACACTTCTTCTTTAGAAGCAAAATAGTTAAAAAACGTTCCCTTCGCAACACCGGCTCGCTCCGTAATTTGATGAACCGTTGTCGCTTCGTAACCTTGCTCCGCAAATAGTTCAAGTGCTGTATTTACAATCTTTTTGCGTGTGGCCCGCTTTTTTTCCTCACGGTTCATGGGTTCATCTCCGTTTATCGCTAATGTATACGCTGCTTTTTACAAGTATAGTGGAAACCCCAAGTTTGTTCAATGTATAAAATGACCCTTAGTATAATAATATTATGAGCACCTACTATTCATCTAATTTATATAGGTTGTTTCTCTTTTATATTGGACTTGTTTACGTACATAAAAATAATGACCATCAGTTTAAAAATTTTCTTGACCGAAGGTCATATTTCAGTTATAACTACATACAGATACGTTTTTAGAGAGCGATAGGAGGGTATACCAATATGATGGAAAAGTGGATCAAAGCATTAGCAAAAACAAAATGGCTTATTTTAGTTCTTTGGCTGGCCATTGCGGCAGGCTCGGTGTTTGTACTGCCTGATCTGGGTCAAATCGTCAGACAGACCGAATCGAAGTTCCTGCCAACGGATGCGCAGTCCGCGCAGGCTCAAGCCATCCTGGAGAAGATGGATCCTGATCGAAAATCGAAATCGAACGCCATCGTCGTTGTGCAGCGCGAAGGCAAGCTCACCGATCAAGATCAAGATTGGGTCAAAGACAAGATTGCCGCTCTGAAAAAAGAACAAGATGCGCTAGGCATCGTCACTGTCCTCTCCGCCTTCGACGACCCTTCGCTCGCGCAAAAGTTTATAAGCAGCGATGGAACGACGGAACTCGTGATTGTCGAGTTTCCCCTTGAGGTTCAGCAGGCTTCCACTGCGGACAGCGTAAAGCTGCTCAAGGAGAAGTTCAACTCGCCGCCAAATGGAGTGACTGTTGAGTTTACAGGCAGTGCGCCCATTTTCCTGGACTATACGACTTCCACCAATGAGGGGTTGAAAAAGACTGAGGTTCTAACACTCGTCTTAGTCTTGGGAATTCTCTTGTTTGTATTCCGTTCCCCGATTGCTCCTTTTATTCCTTTGCTGACCATTGGGGTTGCATTTATTCTCACACGCGGGTTAGTGGCATTATCCACGAAAGCCGGGATGCCAGTCTCCTCTTTTACCGAGACCTTCCTGATTGCTGTACTGTTTGGTGCCGGAACGGACTACTGCATCCTGCTGATTCACCGTTTCCGTGAAGAATTGTCCAAAACAACTGACCGGGTAACCGCGCTGCTGCGCACGACCCAAACGGTAGGTAAAACCGTTTTGTTCTCCGGAAGCACAGTGTTCATCGCCTTCTTTTTAATCGGCTTCGCCAAGTTCGGCTTATATCAATCTGCTGTTGGCGTCGCCATTGGCATGGCGGTCACGCTGCTGGCGGCGGTCACGTTGACCCCGGCACTGATGCTTATCCTCGGACCGGCTATGTATTGGCCAGTCAAAGTAAAAACCGGCGCCGCACACGGCGACTCGAAGCTATGGGGAGCTATGGCCCGTCTATCTGCTAAGAGACCCGTTGCCGTATTGCTTGTTTGTATACTTGTGCTGACTCCCTTCATCTTCCTCTTCCAAGGGAATCGCTCGTTCGATGATTTGGCCGAAATCAATCCAAGCATTAGCGCTGTCAAAGGCTTCCGAGAAGTTGAAGCCAAATTCAGCAGCGGCGAGGTGCTGCCGACAACGGTAGCCATCACTTCGACCAGTTCGATGAAAACGCCGGAAGGATTAGCCGCGCTTGAGAAAGCGAGCCAAGCAGCAAGCCAAATCGCAGACGTCAAAGAAGTGCGAAGCGCGGCCAGACCGCTGGGCAAACAGCTCACAGAACTGACTGTTCCGAATCAATTGGAACAAACGAACAAAGGGTTGACGGAGCTAGGCTCGGGAGTCGACCAGGTCAATGACGGCTTCAAAAAAGCACAGACCCAACTAGAAGCCCAAGCCGGCGATGTTACGAAATTAACGCAAGGCGCCGGGGAAATTGCACAAAAGCTTACCGAGGTGCAAGGCGGACTGAAGCAGGTATCCGGAGGCATCTCCCAATCGGAGCAAGGGGTACAGCAGTTGGTGAAAGCATCCGGCCAATTACAGAGAACCTCATCTTCCATGGGGGATGATTTATCTAAGCTCGTTCAAGAATATCCTGAACTTGCGAAAAGTGTTACGTATCAGACCTTAGTCGGCAAACAGCAAGCATTGACAGGCGGTTTAGTGCAAACGGAAGCTGGCTTGCAGCCTTTAGCTAAGGGGCTTTCGCAACTGGTGCCCTCCGTTAACCAGCTAACAACCGGCGTCGGACAATTGGCTGACGGACAAAAACAAATCAGCGGCGGCATTCAGCAGCTCGAAACGGGTCTCGGTCAATTTTCTTCCGGCCTTGGTGAGGGCACTAGCGCGCTGACCAAAGTATCGGATGGCATTCATCAGGTAGTCGAAGCCCAAAAAGGGATCGCCGACAACAGCTCCAAACAAATCGCTGGCTGGAACTTGCCCAAAGAAGTACTGGAGCAACCCGAATTCAAGAAATCCTTAGAGTTTTACATGTCGGAGGACGGCAAAATTGCCAAACTCGAAGTCGTTCTTGCCATCAATCCATACTCCAAGGAAGCCATGGCGAAAATGGATGAAATTAGAAGTGCCATCACCGGCAGCTTACATGGCACCGCTCTTTCGAAGGCAGACATTAAACTGGCCGGACAAACGGCAAATTATCACGAGTTAGACAGCATTTCGCAGAATGACTTTTATCGGACAGGAGCATTCGTGCTCATTGGGATTTACCTAGTGCTGGCTCTACTGCTTCGTTCCCTGCTCATGCCTTTGTATATTCTGCTATCACTAGTATTTAATTACTTGGTTACGATGGGCATTGTGGAATTTATTTTTGTGAAGCTTTTCGGCTTCGACGGCTTATCCTGGACCGTATCGTTCTTCGTTTTCTTGATCATCGTCGCACTGGGAGTGGATTACAGCATCTTCCTCATGGCGAGATTCAAAGAAGAATATCGCCCGGGCCGTATTATCGAAGCGATGGGCAGGGCGATGACGACAACAGGCGGCGTCATCATGTCCGCCGCGCTTATTATGGGCGGCACCTTCGCTGCGCTCATGTTCTCCGGCGTGCACACGCTTTTGCAACTCGGCGCGGGCATTACGATTGGCTTGGCCATCTACACAACCGTGTTCATGGGACTCATCGTCCCTTCCTTGGCAGTCCTCTTCGGGGAAGCCAACTGGTGGCCCTTCTCACGCAAACCTTCCACCGCGGCGGAGAAAACGGCCCCTTCCGTGGAGCCTGCAACACAGCATTAAGACTCAAAAGCCTGAGGCGTACTCGCCCCAGGCTTTTGACTTATGGATTTATATCTAGCGCTCTAGTTTGAACTTACAACAACTCCCCTGCAGTACTTGCAAACTGTCGCATCGATTTCGATCTCCTCATTGCAGTAAGAGCACTCCTTATGTGTTTTCGCCTCCGTTGACACCACCGCTCTTCTCTTATTCCCGCTCATGACAATCAACACAACAATTACAATAATAACTACGGCGATTAACCAAAAAATCATACCGAGACACCTCCTAGTTGATTACCAACTTTTGATGAATCCGTATATGTATATTCGCCTATGCTTGTCTATTTGTCTTTGTCCTTATTTGAAAATGATGACTGCGTCCAAAAATATCTCGCACATGGGTCCCATTGCTTTCATAGAAACTTTCCTGAATGAAACTCTCTTTTGGCAGAGATAGCAACGCATCCACCCGTTCTTGTATTCTTTCCCACTCAAAAACATGTCTACCGTTATCCATCGTTACATGGGGTACATTGTACAGAGCCCATAATCTCCAATCCACATGCTCCAATACGAATGTTCCGTGGCGAACAGCAAGCTTAGGAAGGGGGATTTTTATCGTTCGTGCGGTCTGGATGCCATTTTCGTTGATGAGGGGAACTGCCCACAGCCTGTTGCAATCTAGCCTTACTTGTTGATTTGTTTTGATAATTGGAGATCGAAAACCTAAGCTGGCAAGTCGGCTCTTGGTAAGCTCTACAGCATGCACATTACAGTCGCTAGCAACCCATCTGCGTCCCATCAGTTCCGCTGCCACAGCCATACTGCCGCTTCCGCAATAAAAATCACCGATCAGATCTCCCTCGCTCGTCGTGGCTTCCAAAATCCGCCGCATCAGCTTCTGGGGCTTCTGTGAAGGGTACAAAGCGTCTTCTTGCCCAAGCTCCTCATAAAATCCAACATCATCCCAGATCGACGGGATCAGGAGTCCGTCTTTTTTCATATAATGCGCAGTCTTCCCATAGAAAAAAAGAGATTCATGCGATAAGCCAAACTGACTTCGGTATGAATAGGGATTCTCTGCGATTTTCCAAATGACTTCACATATGAAGTGGTCTCTATGAAAAACCGTATCCAGAAGCACCTTCAAATAGTGGCCCTCTTTCTGCGAAATCTGCAGAACTAATACACCTCTATCACTTAAAAGCTTTCTAGCCAGCTCGATTCTAGCTTTGTAATCCGCTAAATACAGCTCCGGCTTCTCGTAGAACCGTATACTTTTCAGCTCCTGCCAAGGGTCGACCAGCTCTACATCGGATCCCCGAACCTGCATCGTAAAAATGCGTCCAGAGTTAAAAGGTCCATCCAAATAGATCATATCAAAACTGCCTGCATAGCCGCTATGAATCAATTTCTTCATTACCTCTAGGTTATCCCCATGATAAATGGTCATATGCTCCCCCCAATTGACAACAGCACCGGCTAGATACAGGTGGGTTTCAAGTTTGAAGTAAATGATACCTTAGAAGAACTCATAGCGTATACGGGAAATGTGTCGAAAATGATAAAAAATTGATTAAATCTGTCGTTTGAAAATCAAAGAATTACCCGGAGGTGGTCTATTATTCCTACTTTTTCTAGTTCATGCGCCAAATTAATCTTCTAACCCATGTTATAGAAACACTAATATCCACACCTATACATAATTACCATTAATAATCCTTATATTCCCTAAAAATTATTTTGTTGCATTATTTTGGAAAATATAATACTATAACTCTCGTAGGAAAAAATAGGAAAATTTAGGAGGAATAATCATGAGATTGAAAAAAACCGCTGTTGTATTTGCATCTGTATCGCTGCTGCTTATTGGTGCACAATCTGCTTTTGCTAGTGACGGTGTAGCTGATTCTAGATCAACAGCTATCACCCTTAACCCAGGAAGTGCAGCACTTCAAACGATTTCCGATAGCACAGATGTTGATTACTTTAAATGGACGAATACTACCGGACAAATTATTAACAGCGGTACTGTTTATTTGTACAACCCAACCGGTTTAAACTATGATCTTCAAGTCACTCAAATTTTATCTCAATTCGGTAATAGTGAATTTGTCACAAACGCTTCAGATAACGGGGCCGGGCAATTGGATAGTCCTCAATTTTCACCTATTTACCCTGGCGATACACTCTATTTTAAAGTCTTCGGCCATAATTCCAGTCAATTTAGCACGTCTACTCCTTATACTATTGCTTTTACTACTCCTTAAATTAAAAGCTTACCTGCCCAACCTTGATTCCCATTTTCATAATCAACAAGCTCCAAAAATGAGCAAAGAAAAAACCCTTGTTTCCACAAGGGTTTTAACGTTTCTCTTATGCAAAGCGGGTGATGGGAATCGAACCCACGCTACCAGCTTGGAAGGCTGGAGTTCTACCATTGAACTACACCCGCATGATATAAAAATCGGGACGACACGATTTGAACATGCGACCCCCTGCTCCCAAAGCAGGTGCTCTACCAAGCTGAGCTACGTCCCGAAAAGATACCGGCGAGAGGACTCGAACCTCCACTCGTGAGAACTCGATTTTGAGTCGAGCGCGTCTGCCATTCCGCCACGCCGGCATATGTGGCGCGCCCTGAGAGATTCGAACTCCCGACCTTTTGATTCGTAGTCAAATACTCTATCCAGCTGAGCTAAGGGCGCGTATGAAATTGATGTAACAATGCCGAAGACCGGACTTGAACCGGTACGATAGTCACCTATCGCAGGATTTTAAGTCCTGTGCGTCTGCCGATTCCGCCACTCCGGCTTACTTAAGGCAGAAGGCGCTACCCAGATTCGAACTGGGGGTAAAGCTTTTGCAGAGCTCTGCCTTACCACTTGGCTATAGCGCCAAAAAGCGGAAGACGGGATTCGAACCCGCGACCCTCGCCTTGGCAAGGCGATGCTCTACCCCTGAGCCACTTCCGCATATTAAAAGGGGTTCCCCAAATGTTTATGGAGATAATGCGCGTAGAGGGACTTGAACCCCCACGGTCGCCCGCTAGATCCTAAGTCTAGTGCGTCTGCCAATTCCGCCAT
>NZ_JBYTBS010000105.1:0-11056 GCF_058789495.1 Paenibacillus sp. FW126-R14
ACATAACATATATTATTTGATTTATGCATGCCTATCAACTAGAAATACAGTCAAAAAAGCGCATACATGAATAGCGCTCTTATCCTTACTTACTTTTCCTTTGTGTTTCTATTAAATTAAAAATTACTATTGGAGGCATTCCCAACACCTTAAATTTATCTCCTTTTCTCCTTAAGTTTACCTCTTTCAATGAACGCGGTATTATTCTATGCTGAAGATACCAACTAAGAGACAGCATCCTACTTTTGAAAGAAGAGAGGGTGATCGGCGCTAGAAATGTAATCGCTTACTAATGAACATCAGGCATGACGTTTCTTTTCCAATCTGAGGGAGGTATATGAATGCGCAGTTTTAAGAAAATGATTTCATCCGTATCCATGATGGCGATTGTCCTCAGTTTATGGAGTCCTGCAGGCATTTCACAAGCAGCAACTCCAATCACTGATGCGAATTCTACGATTTTCGGCCCCAATGTCTATGTATTCAGCCCGGATATGCCAGCTGCGGATATTCAAAGCACGGCTAGTTCCATATTTGGCAGACAGGAAAGCAATGAGTTCGGTACGGAAAGAGATGCCCTACTATTTAAACCAGGAAGTTATAATGTTAATTTCTATGTGGGCTTCAATACGCAAGTATCTGGTTTGGGACAAAATCCGGATGATGTGCTCATTAACGGCGGGCTCAATGTGAATGCAGATTGGGATAACGGGAATGCAACACGCAACTTTTGGCGCGGTATTGAAAACCTGAGTATTAATCCGACGCTCACCATTCCCGCTCCAGCGCATATCACTTCAGGGACAACGCAAATCGCCGTTTCGCAAGCAGCGCCTCTTCGACGGTTACATATTAAAGGGAAACTGAATTTGTTTGACTTTGATTCGAATTGGAATGCCGGATGGGCAAGCGGAGGTTTTCTAGCGGATTCCATTGTCGATGGTCAGATAACGCCAGCTTCCCAGCAGCAATGGTTCTCTCGTAACAGCCAATGGTCGAGTTGGTCCAACGGGGTTTGGAACATGGTATTCGTAGGTGACAAGAATGCACCGGCGGGGACATTCCCCGATCAGCCGTATACGGTCGTTCCGAACACGCCTGTCATCCGTGAAAAACCTTATTTATATATTGACAAAACGGATCAATATCAAGTGTTTGTTCCCTCGCTCTCACAGAATACGCAAGGAGCCAGCTGGGCAACGGGAGCAACGCCAGGTCAGTCCATCGGGATCGACCAGTTCTATATCGTTCGTTCGGATCAACCTGGCACATCGAGTGCTGCAAGCATCAATGCTGCATTAGCAGCCGGGAAGAATTTGTTGTTTACACCGGGAATCTATCGCCTCGATGATACAATTCGTATCAATAACGCAAATACGGTTGTACTCGGAATCGGGATGCCAACGTTAATTCCAACGACAGATAAGCCTGCAATGACGATTGCCGATGTGGACGGCGTGAAATTAGCTGGACTGCTTTATGAGGCCGGTCCAAATGCAACCTCGACGCTATTGGAAGTCGGACCTACAGGCAGTACGAACAATCATGCAACGAATCCAACCTCGTTACACGATTTATTCTTCCGCACTGGCGGAGCCGTAGCTGGAACGAACGCATCCCAAATGAAAATTAACAGCAATAACGTCATTGGGGATCATTTCTGGATGTGGCGCGCCGACCATGGCGCTGGCGCCGGCTGGACCAGCAACGTATCGACGAACGGTCTCATTGTGAACGGAGCCGATGTCACGATTTACGGATTATTCAACGAGCATCACAATGAATATCAAACGATATGGAACGGGAACGGAGGCCGGTTGTATTTCTATCAATCCGAGATTCCGTACGATGTTCCGAATCAAGCGGCTTGGATGAACGGAAGCAAGAATGGCTATGCCTCCTATAAAGTGGCGGACTCCGTCACTACACATGAAGCTTGGGGCCTCGGTGTTTACTCTTACTTCAGAGATGCAGCCGTGAAACTTGAATCCGCTATTGAAGCGCCTAACGCCGCAGGGGTAAAAATTCATCACGCTACGACCATTTGGTTAAATGGGACACCAGGCAGTGAAATCACGCACATCATTAACAATCTGGGTGGGCGTGTCTACGGCAATTCAGGCAGTGCGATGAGACAAACGCTCAACGAATTCGTCGGTTCGGATGTTGGGGATACGATACCGCCAAGCACTCCTACGAATTTAACAGCGACAGCTACGGCCTATAACCAAGTTAATTTAGCTTGGACAGCATCGACAGATAACGTAGCGGTAGCAAGCTATGATATTTACCGCAACGGCAGTCTCATTGGCAATGCAACATCGAACTCCTATAGCGATACCAGTGCCAAACCCGGAACGACCTACAGCTATACAGTTACAGCGAAAGATGGCGCCAACAACGTTTCCCCCGCTAGCAATACGGCAACTGCGACTACACCTAAGAAACCGTTGGATCGTACGGGCTGGACAGCCACTTCGACTTCAACAAGCACAGACGGTCCGATGAATCTTTTGGATGGCAACATGAACACCCGATTTAGCATGGGTAAACCGATGGCGCCGACTCCGGAGCAATCCTTCACCATCGATATGAAAGCTCCAACGGCCATTACCAGCATCGAGATGGATTCAACAGGCAGCAATTCCGACTATGCGCGAGGTTATGCACTCTATGTTTCAAATGATGGCGTTAGCTGGGGCAGTCCAATTGCAACGGGTACTCCTGACTCGGGTCCGATCGTTACCGTTAACTTTGAACCCCAAACCGTCCGGTATTTCAAAGTGGTCCAAACGGGCACAGCCTCGAACTGGTGGTCAGTTCGCGAGCTTAGAGTATATGGCTTGACACCGGCATCGGCGTCCTTAACGGTTCCGGCGAATGTGAACAGCGGGCAAAACTTTGATGCAACCGTTGAACTAGACAGTGTGGTATCAAGTGTATATGCCCAAGATATTAATTTCACTTACGATCCCAACGTTGTGGAGTTCCTTTCAGCGGAATCCTTACAGTCTAAAGTCGTTATTGCGGCACTATCCAATGCTGGAGGCCGTTTGCGCTTCTTGACTGCGAATATCGGCGGCGGCGGCAGTGTGAACGGTCCAATATTGAAGCTGCATTGGAAAGCAAAAGAAACAACGGATAATGTCAGCACTACCATAGCTCTTTCCAGTATTGCGCTGGCTGATCTACAAAAGGAAACTAATCTCGATGGAAGCTCGAAGGTCATTCTCGTAAAAGCCCTTGTAGATCTGACTGAACTGAGAGCACTGATTAATCAAGCACAAACACAGCACGATGCAGCCACGGAAGGTTACTCCTCCGGTCAATACCCTATTGGCTCGAAAGCAAAGCTGCAAGCTGCAATTACCTCAGCCTATAATGTAGCCAATAATCCGGATGCAACGAAATCAGATGTCGCAGGAGCAATAACGGCACTGACGGCAGCCCTGCAAGCATTCACGTCTTCCGTCTACACTTCTGACCCGGCAGACATGAATAATGACGGTAAATTCACGGTAGTCGATTTAGCTATTGTGGCAGCGGCATATGGCAAAACTTCCGCCGATCCTGATTGGGAGATGTATAAACGAGCCGATTATAACCGAGATGGCAAGGTAGATCTCATAGACTTGGCTGCTGTTGCACAACGTATTCTGCAATAAGAACCTCCGTAAATCGTTTAAGTTGGTAGGCTAAGCTGAACGACGCCCGTTATGATACACTTTGTATCTTAGCGGGTTTTTTCTAATCGACAATGTAAAGTAATCTTGACATGATGTTAACTTTTTATTACATTGAGAATATAATACTATACATTATGTAAAAGTTAACGTACAAAGGAGTGTGAACCATGACTTATCAAGAAAAGAAAAGCATCGTATCGTTAATTAGCGCTATTCTCATTTTCGGATCTTATTGCATGTACATGTACCCGCAGTATCCCGACGGGGCACCGGAATCAACCTCTACCTTACACTTCTGGGGTTCCTTCGTCCTCATTTTGACGGTGGTTTCCATTGTCGCCCACATCGTGATCAGCATTATTTTTAACATCGTCTTTCGAATGACGACCAAAGAAAAGGAACCATCCTTTGAAGACGAACTGGATAAGCTGATTAACTTGAAAGCCGCCAGAAATTCTTTCGCTGTATTTATTCTCGGTTTCCTTCTTGCCATGGGATCGCTTGTTATCGACAAGCCATCCTACGTCATGTTCATGGTTCTGATCGCTTCGGGGTTCCTTTCCGATGTGACCGGCTCCATAACGAAACTGTATCACTATCGGAAAGGAGTCTAATATGAGCAAAAATCTTGTCGGCAATCACATCCGTAAATTACGGTTCAATCATGATGAAATGACCCAGCAGCAATTGGCTGACAAGGCAGGCGTAACAAGACAAACCATCGTGGCCCTGGAAAAGGGAAACTACTCACCGTCTCTGGAACTCGCTTTTCGCATCGCTCGCGCCTTTAACTCGCCGCTAGAAGAAGTATTCTTTTATGAGGATGAAAAAGATGGAGGTTAGATAGGATGTCAGTGAAAATGGCTTCTAAAATTGTAGGAATATTGTTTATCCTTGCAGCCGTTACGGCGGTAATCGGTGGTCTCATCTTATACAAACCAATCCTAAACGATCCTAATTACCTGACTCAAGGCTCCGAACACGCCAATCAGATCGTACTTGGAGCGCTTATGGAGTTAATTCTCGTCGTTTCCGCGATTGGAACTGCAACTACCATGTTTCCAATATTAAGAAAATACAATGAAACCATCGCCCTGTGGCATGTTTGCTTCCGGTTTCTCGAAGCCGTTATTATTACCGTCGGTGTGATCAGCGTACTGGCCCTGCTGACTTTAAGCCGGGAATTCGTAGCGGCAGGAGCCTCGGACATCGCCTCTTTTCGAGCTTCCGGCACCTTGCTAAAAGCGCTGCATGACTGGACATTCTTGCTAGGACCCAATTTCATGCTGGGCATTAATACGATGATGTACAGTTATATCTTTTATCAATCAAAGCTCGTCCCCAGGTTTATCCCCATCTTAGGTATGTCAGGCTCCATACTCATTTTTCTCTGCGCGTTGCTCGTCATGTTCGGTGTAATTGAACAGCTTTCGGCTTGGGGCGGTATTTTAGCGGTGCCAATTGCGGCCAATGAAATGATCCTCGCTGTGTGGCTGCTTGCTAAAGGATTCAATGTTAGTTCTCGCTAATTTTGGAAAAAGCGGTAATAGGACAAATTTGTTCTCGAATACGATTAGAAAGTTGTCATGTTGTAAAAGGAGGACTTCGGATGAGTTCCCTATTCCAATCCCGCTTTTTCAAGCAGTCCGATCCAATGGAACGAGAGTTTGTATACCGTTTGCCTGAGCCTTGGTGGAGCAGACCTTATGAGTATGCCTGGTGCGTCTCCTTTATAGAGTCCGGCGATACGGCACTAGATGCGGCTTGCGGTATCCCACACCCGTTTAAATTCGTGCTTGGTCGGAGATGTCAGCATGCTTATGCTTGCGATTGGGACTCCCGCATCGTCTCATCGAACAGCATCCTGGATGCCGTTCGGTTGGAAATTAACGAAGATGCAGCCGAAATTGTACAAAAGGAGGCGTTTACGGAAACTCATCTCAGTCAATCAAGCCTTACGCAGCTTCCTTACGCGAATTGTTTTTTTGATAAAATCTTTTGTATTTCCGTGTTCGAACATTTGAGTCTTGCAGACATGCCGTTGGTCTTGGAGGAATTCAAAAGAACGCTTAAGGATGACGGAATCGTTCTCCTCACACTCGACTACCCAACCATTGATTTGAGTAATTTTCAATCGTTGGTTCAGAACGCAGGGCTGGAATTCTGCCATGAAGCGGACTTCACCCTTCCGCCTGATGCTTTAAGAACTGACTTGTGGGGTGGATTATATTGTTTTCGAGCAGCGCTAAAAAAACGGTTCTTAACTCCCGGTAGTGCCTGATTTTGAAAGCACAAGCCCATCTTTTATGTATTCCACCATCTCTGTGGATGGCATTCCGGCCGGATTGAGTTTTCTTCTTGGCTATATTATGATCTTAGGTTCTTATGTTTATTACCATAAAAGACAAAAATCCGGCTCGTTAAAAGAGACCATTGCTAGTGGAATATAAGGGTTGATCAGAGCCAATATCGTGGGTTGGAGGGAATCTGCCGGCGGTTATGCTACTGTGATTAAAATAAAAGGAAAATCCCCCTCTAAATGGAATGCAGATGCTTGTCAGAGACTTTTAACCGGAAAAACTCCCGCTATTTGCACCGATTTCGTGATAATCTACGAAAAACGGTCAAATCAACGGGAGTTTTTCCTTCTAAATACCCAGAAAAGTCATCATTCGACCCATTAGTGGGAGATTTTCCAGTTATTCCAGCTATTCTAATAACCCATATCCTTTAATATTTTGGATAACGTGCGCAGACGTTCCCCGATCAGCTCATCGTCGTCGCTCAAAGCTTGGTTGAAGAGCTTAATATCTTCATTAATTCGCTCATTGTCCGTACATACGGCTACCGTCATAGCATCACCTTGCAAGCCGACCCGGTCGATGACGGGCTCCTGCGGGTCGTATAAATGCTCGTATCTATAGGCTTCACGAAAATGCTCCAGTGTTCGGCAAATCAGAATGGATAAATCGAGAACCCGGTGGAGCGGCAGTTCTTCTGACTGTCTTGACCATTTTTCTCCTGTATATCGCCATACTTTGGCCGAAATATCGACCTTCCCTCTATCGTTCCACTGGGCTAAGCCTAATGACAGGCCTTTTGCATCCGTGTTTCGGGCGAGCCGTCCGTCGATCTGCTCATAGTTTTCCGACACGATAACAGGTTTATGCTTCAAGGTAGTGGGTATTTTCATTGTAATTCCCTCTTTCCGTTTACCTATTTACTAATTTACTAAACGACGGTTTCATCTTATCTTGAATTTCACCGTTAGTCAATCCGGCTTAATCCTTAAGAGGCTTATTATATCCTCTATCTCCGTAGGGCTGTAGCTTCTCAAGCCACGGCTTTAAGATTTGCTTTTTCTCCCAGCGCATGTCGGTCATCTTCTCGGCATCCTTCTGTTCCAGCACCTCATAATCGAAGCTATCCTCTCCGAATTCCTTCCAATCATTCTGTAGCTGGGCATTGGCGAATCTTCCGGCGTCCAACTGCATCTTCAGGGTAAGCCATTTGTTTTTCAAATTCGGATAGCTGTCGATGTAGATTTTGCCGTTGACTTTATTCTTGATTTGGGCAACGCCCATATAAACTTTGATCTGTTTATAATCCTCTAGAAGCTCCTTGCGCTTACTTTTGTCCATCATGGATTTCCCTCCCTATCGAATCGATACATATTTTATGATAATTACAAATGCCTTGCGATAATTCGAACCAGCTTGGCAGGGAATTCCTGTAGATTCGTAATATCCAAAAATCTTTCATTCCCATAAATTGCACTCATGACATCCTTGTCTTGCCCAATTGCGGCTGCTAGAAATGTAATGCCTTTCCGTTCATATTCCTCTAACGTTTGCTGCATATCTAAAGCGGCATACCTTCCGGTATAGTCGTCCATTGCTTTGGGCTGTCCGTCGCTTATGCTAATCAACAGCTTTGTTTGTTGCGGCGCAGCAGCTAGCCGTTCCGCCATAATTCGAAGAGCCATTCCATCACGGTTATTGCTTCTGGCCCGAATCTGCATAAGCCTCAATCGATCATTAGCATCCGGTTTATCATAATCGGCATACGCATAGATCGACATTTGCTCCATTTTGGAGACATCCGCAGTATCGCCGTAGATCATGATGGGAATATGACATAATTGACAATATTCATACACCGCAATTACGGCTCGCTTGGCTGCTTCCAGCCTACCGAAAGCTGACATCGATGCGGATTCGTCCACCCTTAGACCAACCACAAGGGAAGGAGACTCCGTAGGAGGGCGTTTCTTGGCAAAATACCGGTAATCTCTATAGGCAACGCTATCTGCTTGAAATTTGCTGCCATAATAATGACTTCTCGCAAATTCGGAAGACATCTCATGTTCCAAGAGCGGAAGCGTCTTTCTGGCGATTTCCTTCACGACCGGCATCAGTCCCTGACTTAGACTGACATATTCCTGTTGATTTTCCTGATCGTAATCCGGACGGTGAACAACGAGCTTGACTTTATTATGAATCGAGTCAGACACAATCTCCCTTGCTGCTTGATTCAGCTTTTTACGGAAATCGCGCTCTTTCTGTTTCGTATCCTCCGACACGAACTCAAGATTGGCCTGATGATATCGGAGAGAGCCGTCTTCTCCAAAATCTGACCGCTCCGTCCGGGTAGATTCATCCCCAACATGCGAAGAACTTTCCTCGCTATCTGCAGATTTTTTTAATGCGATACCCTTCTCTTCTTCCTGGTTATCATGCTCACTATCCGCGCCGTCTATATCTCCCCATGTCTTGATCTCTATGGCATCGCTATAATTTCGTTTTTTTTTACTTCAAACGGAGCTTCCTCTAAGCTGGCTATCAAGCCTTGCTTTTCGAGTGCTTCTTCCAAGAGTTTAATCTCTTCGGAATCCGTTGTGATCTTATAGATGACTTTATGATAAAGGGATTGTTTGGCGGAGGCTCCTCCTGCAACCGCATCTGCCCAGTAGAAGAACGAGCGCATGCCAGCCACACCTTTGATTGCATTAGCCCGGGCTGTTTTGTCCAAAATAATAATGATATCTGCTAAAACGCTCAATACCTTTTCATCCTGATATCCGATTTTGGAGATGGCGCGTTCTACCATGATTTCTTTAGTTGGCAGATCCATCTTTTCCGAGTGCTGAACCCTGTCACGCAGTGCTTCGTTAAGCGGCCTAGACCCTGCATAACTGCGGTTTGTTGTGATCACCGCTATGAAGTCCGGATGTCTTCGTATAATTTCGGTGGGAAGATTGATGCTGCCATCCAGCTCCAGGGCCGAGTTTAACGCCATCAATACCGCGGCATCGCGAATAACGTTCGGTTCTTGGATTTCCAGAAGATAACCTTGTTGATAGGCTCTGACGATCTCAGATGGGTAAAATCGGTACTCGACCGCTTCGCCTTCGTTGTTTTCCGAAGCTAGTTTCAGCAGCTGCTTCATTTTAAAGGCAGCCTCTTCCTGTGTAATCCCTAGTACGTCCATCAAAATTTCGCTTATACTTTGAAAACCATTGCTTTCATACAATGCTTTCAATACGGTTTGCTCCGCAGGCTCCAATTGCTCCAATCGGTCGGAAGAAATCACAGGCAAAATAGCGCCAATAATATCCGATTTATCCATGTCGGCAAAGCAGGTTACTTTTGTATAAGGCAGCCCGAAATTTGCCGATAACGCTTTGGCCAGTTGTGTTTTACCGGAACCCGCGTCACCTTCCAATAAAATATTGGCGATTTTCATTTCCCCGCGATGCCAGTTGCGCTTGATTTCGTTGCTAATGCGCCGTTCTTCCTCACTGACCTTATGCGATAACGGCTTTTTCCAAACAAGCATTTTTTCTACATCTGTCAGCTGTCTTTCCGGTGACAAAACATATGTTTCGAAATCAGTCATTCCTTTCTCCTCCTATCCGTCATGTGCTTTGAGCTTCGCTTTTGGCTTAACAATAAGAGGCAGCAGCAGAAGCGCTCCGATCAGAATCAAACCGCCGCTGACCACATAGACCCCCAGCAGAGATAACGCATTTTTCAGATACCCCGATATGAACATGCCAAGCACCATCATCCCCATAAAAGCAGGCATAATCGTTCCCGATACCCGGCCAATAAAAGCCCCTTCCGTATTCCGCACAAGAAGCGTCTGGATTCCACCTTGAATACTTGGGTAAAATAAACCGCTGATCACCAGAAGAGCTATAGTGAGCCATATCATCGTAGACGCGCCTATTCCTACTGTACTAACTGCGGTAACAATCAGACCAACCATGAGCAGCACTTGAGGCTTCACCTTTTTGGCGATCCCTATGATGGCCGCACCGCCAACCAACATGGCTGCCCCATTGGTCATAACCAACCATTGCAGGAATTGCTTGCTCTGTCCCAATTTCTCCATGACAAGAAAAATCTGCAGCGGCTGAATCAGTCCTGATCCCAATCCCATCGCCGCGAACGTCAAACTGAGCGTTCTTAAAGATGGATTGGACCCGATATACCGGAGCCCAGCCTTCATCTCCTTCACGAAGCTGCCTGCTTCACTGCTCTTTGCCTCCTCCGCGTCGCGGGGAAGCGACGTTAATACAAGTGAAGAGCCTAGGAACATGACGGCCGTTAGGATCAGAGAGGCATGAATGCCAAACTGTAAGAAGATAAACGTCCCGATGACCGGACCCAAGACCGTAAACACGGCAATAACCGTTTGGGACAAGGCCATCACGCCTTGCAATTGTTCGCCAGGCACGTGCCGTTTGTACAATTTCATCGCCGATGGCTGAGAAAATTGAGACAGGCTGGCGGAAATGAAGGATCCGACGAGAAGTGCCGTCCATCCGCCGTTCGTAACGGCAAGCAGCACCGCCACAACGGACAAGCTGGAGAGCAGGTCGCTCCATACCATCGTCCGCTTCGGCCGCCATCGGTCGGCAAAGGTTCCGCCAATAAGAGCGAATAGAAAGATCGGAGCGAATTCCGCTACCGAAATCAGTGATACATACACCGGATTATTTTGCGTCAAATCGGTAACATAAAGAAGTACGGCATAATTCCGAATCCAAATTCCCAGCTGTAAAAACACGCGGGAAAGGATGATTGTTCGAACATAACGATTGGAAAACATGTTTAAAATCTCAATCCTTTCTTATTTTTAATCATTTGCGCAGTCGTTCGGTGGGCAGCTCACCATCGTTTATTTTACTAATCAACTACGCTAATAATTTACTAAATTACTAAGTCAGTATATATCGATTCGCTGCACCAGTCAATCCGCTTTTTTTTGGCTTCGTAATTGTGCAACCGCGTTTTCAACGAAATTGGGCTTGAGAACGCAAGGATAAACGACTTCGTCGTCCTTTCAGCACGAGCACGTTTGTC
>NZ_JBYTBS010000106.1:0-10995 GCF_058789495.1 Paenibacillus sp. FW126-R14
CACACCTCTAACCTTTATTGTTGTATTTATTATAAAGGTTGTTCCTTAGTGTGTGTATACAGAAAAGTCTACCATCATTCGAGCAGATATTTAGATCATGTGGTGAAATAAGACCCTGTAGTTTCCCTCGAGCGCCCGAATTTCCGCTTTTCGTCGAAATAAGGGAATGGAGTTCCCATCAGATTTCAAGTTGAGCGATATACGTCAACCTTAAAAGGACCGTCAGGATGAACTGCCTGATGGTTTTTTAAGGTTTTTTAAAATGACTGTAACCTTTATGTAACTCGCCCGATGGTATACTCTAACTATTGAAAAATATAGGAGTTTATACGTAAATATGGGAGGATGCGAGAGGGGCATATCGGAATGTGGGATATTCACATGAGAACGATTCATCTGGATTGTGAGTTTGATAACGCCATGTTGTTTTGCCAATACGTGATGGTCTTGACGGACGGCAGTATGACCGGCGGAGGACTAGTGGAGGCATACAACGATCATGAGGTTCAAGTGGGCGGCCAACGATTTTCCCGCAGTCAATCGATGTTTGTCGTGACTTTGCCGCCGCAGTGCCAGATGAAGTTTTGATTATAACAATTCGATCTCAGGAGTGTTCCCCGAAAAGGGGCTTTTTTTATTTGAAAAGAGCAAAATTCATTTTATATTCATATTAAATTAATCAAAATATGGATAATTAAGGGATATAAATCATGGTCTGGATGTGATAAAACAAGTGACTATTCGTTTAAGACTAACCTTACTTTATTCAACTATCTTGGGATTTGCATTATTAGTTTTTGGCATAGCACTCTACTTTTTTTTACAATTTTACATATTTAATGATTTAAAAAAGTCACTAAGGGACCAGACTGATCTCATACAAAAGAACGTAGCCTATCAATTGGAACTTTCGCCTAACGGGTGGAATTTATTTATCCGACTTGATGATTTTGATACAGTTGGCTCGGGAATCTTTATGCAGATAACTAATATCACTAGTGGCTACAAGACCAAATCATCTAATTTATGGAATGTTGATCTACCATTTTCAACGGAGGATTTACAAAAGAAAAAAGAGGGCTTTTATTCCTCGGTAAGCATTCATAACTCGCCTTTTTTAATATACAATCATCCGTTGATCCTAAAAGGAAAGTTAGTTGGTGTTCTACAGGCTGCTTATAACATCGGTGTTATAGGGAATTTCCTTTATAGTTTGCAATGGATACTTTGTTTGTTATCAGTTTTTGTGGTGCTGCTTGCGATGTTTATGGGGTGGCTTTTTTCTAAAAGAGCCTTACAACCAATGTATTCTTTAATAAATGCAACAAAAAATATTAAAAATAGTGAAGACTTTTCGACAAGGATAAATTATAAAGGTCCTCAGGATGAAATTGGATTACTTAGTGAAACGATGAATAGTATGCTTCAACGTATAGACTCCATTTATGTTGAATTGGAACAATCATCAGCCACTCAAAGAAAGTTTGTTGCCGATGCCTCCCATGAGCTTAGGACACCACTTACAACGATTAATGGAAATGCTGAATTTCTTATTAAGCTGATGAAATCTTTGCATGAAAAATTGTATGATCTACCTGAAAAAGAAGAAATCGAAATTTCTTTAGAAGCACTGAATGATATGACAGACGAGTCAAAGAGAATGGGGAGACTTGTGAACGATCTTTTGTCACTGGCGAGAGCTGATGGAGGTCTTCAGATTAACAAAGAAGTTTATGCATTACAGCCTATTGTTGAAACAGTGGTAAGAAAGTCTGAGTTTATACCAAAAACAGTTGATTGGACAGTAGAAAATATAGAATCATTACTTGGGGTTTATATCTTAGCTGACAGGGATTATATGCAACAATTATTATTCATTTTTATTGATAATGCTTTTAAGTTTACAGATCAAGGGTATGTAAGAATGGATTTTGAAAGAATTGGAAACAGGATCGGATTAATTATTAAAGATACAGGCATAGGAATGGATAATGATGAATTACTCCACATTTTTAATAGATTTTACCGTGCAGATTCTTCTAGAGGAAAAACCCCAGGAACCGGATTAGGGTTATCGATTGCAAAATGGATATTAGATGAGCATGATGGAGCCGTAGAAGTGACTAGTTATAAAGGTAGAGGTTCGATCTTTAAGATCTGGCTGCCTATTTATATGGAAACTGGTAGTTAACAATCCAGAGCAAGAGGCGGTTTGCAGTAAATCATAGTATCGCAAAAAAACCTCACCATTCCGGAAGGAAATGCCGAGGTCATTTATTGTAAGTTAAATACGACGAATTGCAAGGTACCAGGTAACAAAATAGATATAACATTTTTAAAAAGGCTGTCTGCACAAAAAAAATGGAAGAATGGCAATGCAGTCGACAATTTAATGTTATATAATAATTTAATAATTTAATTTTTATTATTGCACAGTGTAATTATTTTGTTATACAATATATAATATATTAATGAATGTAATAATACATTTGTAAGCGTGAAGGGAGAGATGGTAATGAGCAGTTTGGCATCTTCGATGGAGTTCGAGAGAAAAAATTTTAAACATTTTTCACGCCAACGTCCTTACGACTTTCAGAAAGTTATGGCGAACCGGCAGGAACGGACAGAACACGACGAGTATGGCGAAACAGCATTCTATCCCCTATCCCCTGTAGCTTTGGAGCTTTATTATTTTCATCTTGATCCGGAAGCGGGTTAAATGACGAACGCAAGATGCTCAATAACAGCATATGAAAAAAAGGCTGCTCATAGGTCCATTCAGACCCAATGAGACAGCCTTTTGTCGTTCGGTTATTTGATGGCCGAAACGGTTTCTATTTCTTTAACGCTTTGATAAATGAGGTTGAACAGCTCTTCCAGGCTGCCCTCTTCGATACAAGAGAAAGCAACGCGGAGGTCGGTCGCACCTAGCGCGATGGTGCCTACGCCATGCTGGTTCAGCAAGTGGACACGCAATGCTTCGGCATCAACGGTTTTGAGCTTTAAGCACATGAAATATCCGGAATTGAATGGGTAGTAGCCCCATGCATCATCGAACTTGCCGGAGTCCAAAATGGACTTTGTACGGTTAGCGCGGCCTTTCATAATCTCGTACTTCTCTTGCTTCTGCTGATTGAACTCAGGAGAGTTAAGCGCATGAAGCACGAACGTTTGGGATGGGTGAGGGCCGCTGGAGATCGTTGCCCGGATGATGCCCATCGTTTTTTGTTCCAGAGCGCTAAGCAGTGCTTCGCTTTGGCCGGCATATGTGACGAAACCGACGCGGAAGCCCCAGACATACTCTTCTTTGGTAGCTCCGTCGATTTTGACCGCAAGTACGCGAGGGTGAATGTCCGCTAATTTACCGAACAAGGACTCGTGCAGCGAGCCTTCGAAGAAAAGTCCGAAATAAGCATCGTCTGTCAGCACCACGACGTTGATTCCGGCTTCAGCAGCTTCCTTGATGGCAGATGCGATTTCATTGCCTTCTTCAGCCCCAGGCGTGTAGCCCGTCGGATTGTTCGGGAAGTTCAAGACAACGATCGCTTTGCCTTTGGATTGCTGAGCGAGCAGCGCATCGCGGAGGCCGGCGGCATTAAATCTTTGATCCTCGTTGTATAGCGGGTAGTTCACAATCTTCGCGCCGCGGCGGATTTCGAATGTGAGCTCGTAATTTTCCCAGTTTTTGTCCGGAATAATTACGGCGTCGCCAACATCTGCGAACAGGTCAGCGGCGATGCTGAGGCCGTGCGTCAATGCATTCGTTACGATCGGGTTGCCGATCAGTTTGCTGCCGATTTCAGGGTTTTCTTCGAGCATTTTTTTGCGCCATGCCGTACGAAGCTCGGGCTTGCCGGCTGGCGGCGCGTATTCGTATATATCTTTTGGTGCGTAGGTGGAGAGAGTATCTTGAATGACCTTCAAATGCATCGGCTGACCGTTCTCGATGGCAATGCCGATTGTCGCATTGTATTTCTTAGCTTTGGCCTTAGCTTCAGCAGATTGGCTGAGAATGCCTTCTTTCGGGAAGTAAATCGATTTACCTAATGCAGAAAGCATGTCAAATACGTGAGAATTTTCACGTTCCAGGGTCTCGTTTAACTGTCTTGCCAGAGGATTCATAAGCATGGGTCATTCCTTCCAATGAGCTATTCATTTTTTGCAGTTATTATACCACTTATGCTTACGTACGTCACGGCGTGCAACAATTATTTTTGGAAAGGATTGCTTCCCAATCTAGACCCGTACCTGATTTAAAAATCCCTCTAACCGCAGCTTCACATCCGGCCATTCGTGAGCAATGATGCTGAACATGACCGTATCTCGCACATAGCCGTCATGAAGCACGCGGTGTTGGCGGAGTACGCCTTCTTTGTGGGCGCCTAAACGCATGATTGCCGCTTGGGAGCGCTCGTTTCTCAGGTCTGTTTTGATTTGGACACGCAGCAGATCTAAGGTTTCGAAGCAATGCTGCAGCAGCAAATGCTTGCATTCGGTATTAACTCTGGTCCGCCATACACGGGGGTTGTACCAGGTATGCCCGATTTCGACGTGGCGGTTGGCGGCGGAATAATCGAATAGACGCGTGGTGCCGACAAAGGTGTCGGTTTGTTTGTCATAGACGGTGTAAGGGATGCCAAGGCCTGCTTTTTGCTCATCGAGTGCCTGACGGACAAACTGTTCAACAGCTGAAAGGTGAAGCAGCGGTGTCATGTAAGCAAAGATGGCCGGATCCGAGGCTGCCTCCGCAAGACCGCTAATGTGGGATTCCTGCATAGGGAGCAGAACGACTTGTGTTCCTTCTAAAAGAATAGGCTGGAAATTCATTGGCATAATTCTCCTTGTCAAAGTGTCAGATATATGAGATTTTAGTTAGCATAATGGAATATTGGAATAATAAAAAGATCCAATTTGTGCGCCTTTTTATGTACCAATTGAATGGGGAAGGAGGGAGTAAGCATGGAGTTTCACATCCCTTATCACGCCTATCGAAATCAGTATGCAGGTAAATATGCCGCTCTGTATCATGCTCTGCATGACAGCATCCTGGCGAATAAACTGCACCGCGATACGAAGCTCCCATCGAGCCGCGAGCTGGCGGCACTTTACGGGCTGTCGCGGGGAACAGTGAATCAGGTCTACGATATGCTGATTGCCGAAGGGTATTTGCAGGCTGAAGTTGGAAGAGGAACTTTTGTCGTCTACAGCGGGGAGCAGGAGAAACGGCAGCCGTATAAGGGGAAGGATATCCGGCTTTCAGACTGGGGGCTGCGGGTTCGTGAGGCGGAGCGGGATGGGCGTGGGCGCGGGCTAGGGCTAGGGCTAGGACGGGAGCTATGGCAAGAACAGATGCGAGAGCGTGAGCAAAGGCAGGAACAGGAGCAAGAGCGAGGGCAGGGACGAGGGCAAGAGTATGAGAGAGCGCGAGAGCTACGGCAAGAGCAAAAGCAAGAGCAAAAGCAACTGAGAGAGATTTCGTTTGTTATGGGTCGGCCGCACTTGGAGGAGTTCCCGCGGGAGCTGTGGAACCGCGGGATGTATGAGCAGGTACGGCGGATGACGAAGTCGCCGCAGGAAGAGGCTTACGTCGCCGAGGGGCATTATGCGCTTCGCGAAGCGATCGCACAGCACCTTAGGCGGATGCGCGGCATCGATGCGCCGCCAGAGCGCATCGTCATCGTGAACGGGTCGATGCAAGCGATCGCGCTGCTGACCCAGGTGCTCGTGAACGAAGGCGATCCCGTCATTGTGGAGCGCCCGGGTTACCAAGGCGCCAGCCGCGCTGTGCTGGCGGCCGGCGGGGTGCCCATCCACGCGGCTGTAGATGGGCAAGGGCTTGTTCCGCAGCCGTGGAACGCCCGGCTGCTGTTCGTGACGCCCAGCCGCCAGTTCCCTACGGGAGCGGTGCTGGGCCTGGAGCGCCGCCAGCAGCTGCTGAGCTGGGCGGCGGAGCAGGGCGCTGTCATCGTCGAAGACGATTATGACAGCGAGTTCAGGCACCGCGGGCGGCCGATTGAGCCGCTCAAGGTGCTGGACCAGGAGGGCCGAGTGGTCTACATCGGCACCTTTTCCAAAACGATGCTGCAGGACCTGCGCATCGGATATGTCGTGCTGCCGGAGGCGCTGCACGACGCTTTTATGGCCGCGAAGCGGCTATACGAGCCGCACCCTTCGGGGCTGCTCGAACAGCGCTCGCTCGCCGCTTTCATGGCGAGCGGCGGTTACGAGCGGCACCTGCGGCGCATGCGGCGGGTGTACGCGAGCAAGTTCTTGCTCCTGCAAGCGCTGCTGCAGGAGCGGCTCTCCACCCTCTTCGAATGGGTGGAGAGTGATGCGGGGCTGCATCTGTTCGGCTGGTGGCGGGGAGACTCCCGCACTTATGCCGCTTATGCAGCCGAGTGCCGTAAAGCCGGCGTCACATGGAGCGACGCCGGCTCCTACGGCATCCCCGAAGGCAAAGCCGGGGCATGCTTCGGGTTTGCCCATCTCACGGAAGAGGAGATACGCCTCGGCGTTGCCGCTCTGAGTGAGGCATATGAAATTGTCACAAAATCACCAAAATGATTTTGGCATGGTTGTCAGAGTATGCTATGATCTAACATGTGGTCAATTAATCATTTTATTGTAGGAGTGATCCGAAATGGCAGGATTAAATGGTGGAGGCACAAGCGTGATTGTGCGTTTGGAAATACATAAAGAACAAGTCACGTTTGGGAAAATTGCTACAGCCATAGGAGATGCAGGAGGCGATATCGTCGCAGTTGACGTAACGCGGGCCAGCAAAACAACAACGACACGGGATATTACCGTTCAAGTAAGCGACCCGGAACATACCGAAACGATTGTTGCCGTATTAAAGGGAATTCCCGGTGTTCGGTTAATTAATGTCTCCGACCAAACGTTCCTTATGCATTTGGGCGGTAAAATTGAAGTCACTCCGAAAATGCCGATTAAAAATCGGGACGACCTGTCCCGTGTATATACGCCGGGAGTCGCCCGTGTTTGTATGGCGATTCATGAAGATCCGGCTAAATCGCACTCGCTAACGATTAAACGAAATACGGTTGCTGTCGTATCCGACGGGACCGCGGTACTCGGGCTAGGCAACATCGGGCCGAAAGCGGCGATGCCGGTAATGGAAGGGAAAGCCATGCTGTTCAAGCAAATGGCAGGCGTTGATGCGTTCCCGATCTGTCTCGACACACAGGATACAGAAGAGATTATCCGTACCGTAAAAGCAATCGCACCTGCGTTCGGCGGCATTAATTTGGAGGATATTTCCTCGCCGCGTTGCTTTGAGATCGAAGAACGATTAATTAATGAGTTGGACATTCCCGTATTCCACGATGACCAGCACGGAACTGCGGTCGTTATTCTTGCAGGCTTGCTTAACGCAGTCAAGTTGGTAGGCAAAAAGCTGGAGGATTGCAAAGTAGTCATCACGGGTATCGGCGCGGCAGGGATTGCATGTACCAAAATGCTGCTTGCTGCAGGCGTCACCAATGTCGTAGGCGTGGACCGTCAAGGCGCGATTGTCCGTGGAGAAAGCTACACGAATTCCGCGTGGGACTGGTATGCGAATAATACGAATCCTTTTTCACAAAAAGGGACTTTGTCTGATGTGATTGCCGATGCTGATATTTTTATCGGTCTTTCCGGTCCTGGCGTGCTCAAAGTGGATGATGTGAAGAAAATGGCGGTTGACCCGATCGTTTTCGCCATGGCGAACCCGACACCGGAAATTACGCCGGAAGATGCGGAGCCATACGTACGCGTAATGGCGACAGGCCGTTCGGATTATCCGAACCAAATCAATAATGTGCTTTGCTTCCCGGGGATTTTCCGCGGCGTGTTGGATTGCCGTGCTTCCCGTATCACGCAAGAAATGAAGCTTGCCGCTGCCAAAGCGATTGCTTCTGTGGTAAATGAAGACGAGCTGAACGAATATTACATTATTCCGAGCGTATTCAACCATGCCGTTGTTGAAAAAGTACGCGAAGCCGTGATGGAAGCCGCCTATGAATCAGGTGTGGCCCGCCGCCGCAGTCAGCGCGAGACGCAAGATTCCCATCACGAATAGACGTGATGATAAAAGCAGCCCGGTGCAGCTCTTAGATGAGCGCACCGGGCTGTTTTTAGTTGCTGTATAGCGAAAAACCTTGCCCAAGAAGCTGTTCCCAGCTTGCTGAGCAAGGTTTTTTTTTAATTCTCTTCCTCTGTCCATTCCCTTAACTTGCGATCAGACGGAAGCAGGAAAGTTAATATGCCGAGTAGCGGCAGATACGCGCATAATTCCATCACTTTCGTCGTTCCGATCGCGTCGCAGAGATTTCCAAGCACGACACTGCCGATACCGCCAAGTCCGAAGGCTAATCCGGTAATCAGTCCGGATACGGTCCCTACTTTTCCAGGGAACAGCATTTGGGCGTAAACGACGGTGACAGAGAAGCTGGATAACAGAATTACGCCAATGACGACGAGTAAAATATAAGACCAAGTCATGCCGACATGCGGCAGCAGCAAAGCGAAAGGCGCCGAGCCCAGCATTGAAAAGAAAATGATGTTGCGCTTGCCGAAGCGGTCTGCGAGCGGGCCGCCAAAAAAAGTTCCCACCGCGCCAGCCGCGAGGAACAAGAAGATGAAATCCTGCGCACGGTTAATTGACATACCGTAGGTATCGTGCAGGAAGAATGCGAAGTAGCCGCTCATGGCTGCGCCGTACCAAGACCGGATGAACACAAGAAAGATCAACACGTAAATGGCGAACATCACGCGTTTGCGGTGTACGGGATTGACGGTCCGCTTCACGGCGGATTTGGCCTTGACCGGAGCAGTGACCAGCACGGATTTGTACCAGCGGGCAATATACAGCTGTACGGCAATCGCGACCGCTGCAACGCCGGTGAACCAGATGGACCCGAAGAGTCCAAGCGGGATGAAAATCCATTTGGTCATGACCGGGGCCAAGGACTGGCCGAAGTTGCCGCCGACCTGGAAGATCGACTGCGCGAGACCTTTGCGCCCCCCGGCCGCCATATGCGACACCCGGGAGCCTTCCGGATGGAAAGCGGCTGAGCCCAGCCCGACAAAGCATACGGACAGCAGGACGACCCAATACGAATGAGCGAAAGCCAGCAGCAGCATCCCCGTCAGCGTAGAGGCCATACCGATCGGCAGCATATAGGGAGACGGCTTGCGATCCGTATATAGTCCGACAACGGGCTGCATGATGGAAGCCGTGAAATTGATGGCGAACTGTACCCATCCAACCTGGGTGTAGCTTAAGCCCATCTCGCTTTTCAGGATCGGGAAGATCGCAGGAATAACAGATTGAATCGAGTCGTTCAGCAAATGAACAAGGCCGATTGCAAATAAAATTCGATACACAGTCGGTTTAATATCTCCGGTACCCTGCAAGCTTTTGGAGCCGGAGGACGGTGTTGTAATGGCAGCCATGATGCTCTCCTCTCAGGATAGCGAATCCTTTATTTATCCAGGAAACGACCGAGGTCTTCTCCCATTTTTACTTTGGATCCAAGTTTCAAGTCAGGGCGAGGTTCAAACATGTCATCTTCAAAAAGAAGCACGACGGTCGAGCCGAATTCGAAATAGGCCAGTTCTTGACCGCGCTCCAATGTTTTGGGAAGCGGCTTAACGTATTGAATCGAGCTTACATTCAGCGCCCCTACTTTAACGACGGCAACTTCACCCGCTTGATGCTGGATGAATGTGATTAGCCGCTCATTCCGGCTTAGTACCCGCTTCATATGGCGCAGGCCGAATTCGTTCACGGGATATACTTTGCCGAGTACATGCTCTTTCTCAAGGATGTCCCCCGTTACCGGCGAATGAATGCGGTGATAGTCCGTCGGGCTTAAATACAGGACGAAATAGAAACCGTTTTTGTAATTGACCGTACGGGGCGAGCGGTTAAGCAGCTCCTCGATCGTGTAGTCTTGACCTTTGACATTGACGATCAAGCCTTCTTTAATGTCGCCAATCCCTGTAATCATGGCATCAACCGGACTGACGACGCGGGTTTGGTCTTCGTGAATCGGGCGCAATCCCGGTTTTAAGCGGCGGGTAAAGAAATCGTTTAAGGACTTATAATCCTTCACATGCTTCTCAGCATCTTCAATACGTATACCGTAGGTTTGGGCAAAACGAGGAATGAACATCCTGCTTGCTTTGGACCTGGCAAAAGCTCCTGTCACTTGGGATACCCATTTGCGTGAGGAGAGCTCGGTTAGCAATTTAAAAAACGGTTTTGACATAAATTAACTCCTGTTCATTCGTGGTTAGGCAAAGATCCCTATATATGGTTCTTCGCTAATCTTGCCACAGAAAGGTAAAAGAATCAATTGTCGAATGGAGAAGGAACTTCAAGGTAGGAGGCCAAAAAAACAGCCTGATGGCTGTTTGAGGTGAAATATGCTTGTCAATGCTGTTAATGAGGTGAACTTGCACAATGTCTTTCATGATCGTGCTGCTGATAGGTTTGATTCCGGCTTGTATGGTAGTTGGCGCTTGGCTTTTTGCGACCTGCCGTATTTTGTTTCATTTGCTGGCCGTGGGGAGCGCGTATGCGTTTGGCATCATTACCGCATTGGCGGTGTATGAGATTTTGCGGGACGATACGGTGTTTATGACGAATATTCATGCTGTTTTCAAAAACCGGTTATTTCTGATGAGCGGAGCTTACCTAGGAAGCTATGGGATCTACATGCTGTGGATATGGCTGTTTCGGGAGCTTAGAAACGAATAGTCCGAAACTACGGTAACTATTTCATTTCTGGATCGTCTATGAAGTATGACGGAAAAAAGAGGCAGGAGCGAACGTGAAACGTATCAGTTCTAGATTAATCAACAGTACAGTGTGCGCGGCAGCGTTATCTTTGCTTGTAATCGGATGCTCGTCCCATCCAAAAGATAACGCTCCGCCAGCCGGATCAGCTTCGCTGGCGCCATCTCCAGCGGCTTCAGCTGCCCCAACCC
>NZ_JBYTBS010000107.1:0-10893 GCF_058789495.1 Paenibacillus sp. FW126-R14
GTCTAATTATAACCAAGTTAGCTCAACAATCAAGAAGATTATGCATATGGACCTGCCGCTGACAGTAGTTGATCCTAATTGTTGTTTTTGACTGCTGCAATCAGTAGAAAAATAGGACGTCTGGTTTCGTCGCGCATTTCGGGATATTTCTCCAATGCTTCTTGCGTCGGTTGTGGCTCCGACAGTCTTTGCAAGCTGAATCCGGCATCGATTAACGCATTCAAATACGTGGCAACCGTTCTGTGGTATTTGACAACGTCGGTATCCAGGAATCTTGCCTGCCTGCGGCCTTCGCTTTGGTAGCTGTCAACCGGCCAGTGCAATCGTTCGCCTTGCGGTCCATAATGCCAATCTTGCTCCGCGCGGGAAGTAAAAATGGGATGCTCGACCGAAAGAATAAAGCTTCCGCTCTCGGTTAGACAATGATGCACCTTATGACACAGCTCGTCGAAATGCTCCACATAATGGATGGCAAGAGAGGAAATCACCACATCGAATTCTCCCGCGGCAAAATCGATGTCTTCAATCGCCAGCCTGCGGTAAGCAATCGCTGAGTCATCCGTCAATGCTTTGGCACGCTCCAGCATTTTTTCGGAAAGATCCACGCCAACAACGGTGCGAGCCCCCATTTCGCGAGCGTACCGGCAGTGCCAGCCATAACCGCAGCCGAGATCGAGCACGGCTTTCCCCGAAAGCTCAGGCAGCAGCGCACGAAGTGCAGGCCACTCCCCCGCCGCCTCCAATCCTCCGATCGAGCGTGCCATCTGGCTGTATTTTTCAAAAAATCCAACATCGTCATATTTGTTTTCTTTCATAACGTTTCACGACTCCTAACTGTCTCGTTTTGGGGCAATATGAATCTATTTTACTATTCCTCCCTGCTGAAAACCTAACGCAAGTTTGATTCTAATTAAACATTACAACTTAGAATGAATTGGGTACGTTGCACTGCAAAAATAAAAACGAGACGCCCGATTCGGACGTCTCGTTGGATTCCTTCGTCGTCTCAGCGTCTGAGACGGCCTTTTTCATCCTCTCACGGCAGTGAGAGACTTCTCACATGCATCCAGGGAACATGCCGGTCGAGATCGCGATGCGATTCCAAGCATTAATCGTATTAATGGCCATGATGAGCGTCACGTATTCCCGTTCGTCAAAATGCGCACGAACTCGCTCATACACCTCTTGAGGGACACCTTGTACGGAAATGTTCGTTACCGTTTCTGTAAGCTCCAGTACCGCTTTCTCGCGCTCCGAGTAGATCGGAGCTTCGCGCCAAACGCTTATCAGATTAATCCGCTGATTCGTTTCGCCTAAATTGCTGAGATCCCGGGTATGCATATCCAGACAGAACGCGCAGCCGTTGATTTGGGATGCTCTAATTTTGATAAGCTCGTATAGAATAGGGTCCAATCCGCTCGTTTTCATAAAACCTTCCAGCTTATACATCGTTTGCAAAGCCTCAGGATTTACCTTGCTGTAGTTGAATCTTACTTCCATGTGAATCTCCTCCAAAGTGTTTAATTTGACTTCTCGCATACAAGACAAAATAGCTTGGAGTTTTGTGACACCTTTACAAAAAAGATTCGAGTTTTTCCAGTTTATCCGGGTTCACAATCAGATAAACCTCTAACGCTTGCTGCTGTCCGGCAAACCAATGAAAACTAATGAGCTTTACAGGTTTCCGCTCCTGGATAAGTACAAGACCCGTCTGACCGTTAATGTCCAGCAGCCGCCACTCTCCCTGCAGTGCCCCTTTGGCCGCAATGCCTTCGAGAAAAGCCTGAATCCGCTCTTGGCCGAAAATCGGATTGAGCGCTGCCCGCTTTTTGCCACCGCCATCGGAAACCAGCACCGCATCGCTTGTTAGCATCGAAACGAAATTTTTAAAGTCCCCTGTATTCACCGCACGCAAAAACAGCTGCGCAAGAGGCTCTGTATCGCCTGACAATTGAGCGGGAGCTTCTCCTCCGCTTCCGATTTTGAGCTTTGCGCGGCTGTAAATTTTACGGCAATTGTGTTCGGTCTTCTGCAGCATTTCAGCGACCTCGCCATATTCGTAGCCAAGCACTTCTCTCAGCACGAATACAGCCCGCTCCATGGCTGACAGCTTTTGCAGAAGGACCAGAAACGCATAATTGACGGTTTCTTCTTGTTCAAGCCGTTCCAAAGGATTACCGCCGATCTCGTGGACCTGCGGCTCTGGCAGCCAAGGACCGATATATAATTCTCTCTGCTTGCGTGCAGATTTCAGCTCGTTCAAGCAGCGGTTCGTCACCATTTTAACTAAATACGATTTCATATTGGTGATATGTGCTGTGTCCATCGTTTGCAGCGAAATAAACATTTCCTGCAAGATGTCTTCGCTATCCGAAACAGAGCCCAGCATTCGGTAGGCAACAGAAAATAACAGTTTTTTATAGGTCCGATAGTATGCTTCCATGCCAACATCCGTCTCCGTTATGGATGGGTGCACCGCTTCCTGATTCATCATTATCCTCTCATTTCTTTTGCAGCATCATCTACTATGTTGTATTCATACCATATCGCGATTAAGCCTGTAAAGGCTGTCGTGCAAAGGAAAGAAAAACAAAACAGCGCCCATATGCAGAAAGCATACAGGCGCTTCAAAAGAAAAATTATTAATGGAATTGCTTGAGCAGGCGCTTAGCCGTTCCGTTAGGCGTTTCAATGACCTCGTACATGTTAACGACAACACCGGAATCAATTTGCTCGTCTTTCAGTCCGCTGACGACAACTTTTTGCTTGCCGCTCGTCAGTTTGCCGGTGCCGACTAGTGTGGATGTTTGAGTGCCCACGATGCGACCGAGAGAATCAATCATGTCGAATTCAATTTTGGAGAAGTTTGAGTCAATGATAACCTGATCCTCATGTGTGATATCAAGATCAAGATTTAATTGATACGAATAAGTGCCGTTATTATAAAGCCAGCTAATCGAATCGCTGTTCACTTTCAGGGAGAACGGATACAGATCAAGCTTATCGCTGTCTTCGTCCTTCTGCAGAGCAACCTGATACGTTCCGATCGATACTTTGCCTTCGGAAACCGATTTATCGTCGTAAATGTTCAGTGCAAAAGCGCCATCGTCCTCTGTTTTGCTATTTGGCAGCAGGTAAGAATAACTCACAACATAGGAGCTGCCCGGCGTGAGCTGTGCCGCGACTGAACTCTGACGCGTTCCCGTGTAGGAATTGCCGCTGCTGTCCAGCAGCTCGTTCTGCAGTTCAGGAAGCGCAATCGTGCTGGTGCCGTTATTAGTGATTTTGTACTTGGCGATGGCCGTTTTGTAGCCTAGATCGTCGTTCTCATGCGCGTGAAGCTCAACAAGCGAAACATCCACATTTTTGTTCATAGCCGCATTGTCGCTAAAATTCAGCTTGCTGCCAAGCGTATAGTTTGCAGCTGTCGTGAAGCCGTTTTGGGCTTCGACCGCCCCTTTAAGCAGGAACACGGCAACAGGCATTTGACCTGTCGTTCCGGTGCTTGTATCGGCATTCGCCGTTGTGTTGGTGCCGGTGGATCCGGTAGACGATGTCGAACCGCCTGAGCTCGCAGATGTCTTCTCCCAGAGGACAAGCTGCGCCGTATTGGGATCTGAACCGGCAGGCAGAACTGCGTTGAAATAATACGTTGTCGTTTCATTCGGTGCCAAATACGCATTGCGTGCCGTATTATCGGCAGCGGTCAAAGCCGTGCCTGAATCGCCGACTTGGTACGCGGCGAAGAACGAAGGAACCGCAGCCGCTTCTTTTCCATCATTGCTTAGGGTAACGATCGTTTGCACGTGAACGCCATCAGCTTGCGTAGTGTATTTGGTCGAGTTGGCTTTGACTGTCATTTGCTCGCCCGACTGCTGACCGCCGTACACCTGCTTCGTATCTAGCGCAGTTGTTTGAAGGGAAGTGCCCAGACTCATGTTCCCCAGTGTCACATCTTCGCTTTGGTTGACATAATAAAAATCCAGCGATACGCCCGACATCGCCATCTGCTTGGAGATCGGCGTTTTCAACGTTAACGTATCCGACTCGTTCGGGAGGAACGTTGTGCCTGATCCGTTTGCAATCGCAGAGGTATATTTCAACCCGCTGGCATCCACTAACCGGAACTGAAGTCCTGCCGGCAGCTTAACGGAGCTGGATCCAAGGTTTTTGGCGGAAAGTTGCGTATAGAGATACCATTTGCCATTCTCAGAAACGCGAACGCTTTGCCCTAATTGGAATGCAAGCGAAGCATCATTCGCAAGAGTGCTGTCGATGGTTCGAAGATTAATAATTTCTTCCGGCGCGCCCACTTGACCATCGCCAAGTGCAGAACTTACAGGCAGCTGGCCGAGATGATTCATAAAATCAGCTTGCCCCGTATCCCAGCGGAAGACGTCAATCTTCAGCTGATCTGCTGTTTCCCCCTCACCCAAATTGGCATAGAAGCGGAAGCTGGCGTCTTGACCTGGAAGGACGCTCGCGCTCTTCTTTTCGCTCATTTTGGCCGTATAACTATGACCGGACGTATCTGTAACCCGCACGCCGTATTGATTGAAGTCTATCGCCTTTGCGTCTCCATTATGTAAGGATACGGCAAACTGAAGCGATGAAGACGAAAGCGCAGCTTGGCTTAATGTAAAATAGGATGACGACGAGATATAAACTGCTTCCCCAGCCGCGTGAGCCGCCCCGGTGGGTAAAGAGGCAGCGGCTATGCTGCCGGTTAAAAACAGTGCTAAAGTTGTACGCTTCAGAGAAATGGATGTTAATTTGCGGATCATGATGTTTTACCTCCCGTAGCTTTTAATAGTAAACAAGTCATTCAGCATTCAGCAGTCGCTAGTCATAACGAAGGGCATCGATTGGCTTTAATTTGGAAGCTTTGTTGGCCGGATATAATCCGAAGATGACGCCAACTAAGGCTGAGAACAAGAATGCATATAAACCTACGTTGATTGAAAGACTGGTAGCCTGGCTCGGATTGATATAAGGCCATGCGAGCGATAACGCTACGCCAACGACTAAACCGATGAATCCGCCCATTCCACTAATTAGCGTCGCTTCCACCAGGAACTGCAGCAGAATATTCCGGCGCTTGGCCCCAATGGATTTGCGAATCCCAATCTCTCTGGTTCTTTCGCTTACTGTGACGAGCATAATGTTCATAATGCCGATACCCCCTACCAAAAGGGATATCGCAGCTACGGCTACTAACTGATTCGTTAGCGTGCTGGACGCCGTTTGCTTGGCGCTGATCAATTCAGAGGAATTGTAAATATTGAATCCTGACGTGCTCTTGAATTTGCTCGTTAAATATCTTTCCAGCACGGCCTGCACCCTGCTCACGTCATTCCCGCTAGCCGCTTCCACGTAAGCAGTTCGAATGGATCCAAGTTTAAAATCTCTGCTCATTGTCGGCAGCGGCACAATAACCGCGCTGTCTAGCGAAGTCCCGCTCGTATTGGAACCTTTGCTTTTCAAAACGCCGATAATCGTGTACATGTAGCCGTTGACATTAATTTCTTCATTGACAGGATCATCCTTGCCGAAAAACTTCGCCGCCACTTCGGTTCCAATCACCGCCACGTGATTGCGATAGTCCAAATCCGCCTGGGCCAGAAAACGGCCGCTGCCGATTTCGCCTTTTTGCATATCGAGATAACGGTCGTTCGTGCCGATTACGTTATACGTTTCCGTGGTACGGTCATATTTGATGCTCGTGCTGTTTCGGGTCATTGTCGGCGCAATTCCGCTAATCCCGGATGTGCCCTCCAGATCCATGATTTCTTCGTATTTCAGCTGAGTTGCGCGGCCATTGCCTAGCAAGTTAACCGTCAGCAAGTTGGTGCCCAGCCCCTCATACTGCTTTTCAATCGATTTGGAGGTGCCCTGCCCAATGGAGACGAGCGTAATGACTGAGCTCACCCCAATAATGACGCCGAGCATAGTCAGAACCGTCCTGAGCGGATTTGAGCGTACCGTGGCCATGGCCATTTGGAAAAGCTCCCAAGGTCTCATAGCGAAACCGCCTCCTCCGCTTGCGGAATCGGCAACCGGTCATTGCGTACGTCTTTGATAATCTCGCCATCCCGAAGCGTAACGACACGCTTGGCGTGATCTGCGATATGATTGTCATGCGTAATCAATACAATGGTGTTGCCCTGTTGATTGAGCTCCTGAATTAACTCCAGTACTTCAATCCCTGTTTTGGAATCCAAAGCGCCCGTAGGCTCATCCGCCAAAATCAGGGAAGGCGATATCGCTAACGCTCTCGCAATCGCCACCCTTTGCTGCTGTCCGCCGGAAAGCTCGCTAGGTTTGTGGTGTCCGCGCTGGCCCATCCCCAATTTCTCCAGCATCCGCTGCGCTTGTTCTCGGCGCTGTTTGGCGGGGATGCCCGCATAAATCATGGGCAGCTCCACGTTCTCGATGGCGGATAGCCGCGGGAGCAAGTTGAATTGTTGAAAAATAAAGCCGATTTTCCGGTTCCGCAGTTCGGCAAGACCGTTGTCGGACATCTTCTCCGTGGCGACGCCGTCGAGCGAGTACGTGCCCGAAGTCGGAATATCGAGCAGTCCGATCGTATTCATCAGTGTGGATTTCCCCGATCCGCTGGGACCGATAATGGCAACAAAGTCACTTTTGGCAATATGCAGCGTGATCCCTTTCAGAATCTGCAGTTCTTCTTCCCCGCGGGCATAGCTTTTGGTGATTCCCGTTAATTCAATGATATTCATCCGACTCGCTCCTTTCCTCGATACTCATCGTTCACTGGCGCCCGCCGCCACCGCCACTGCCGCCACCTCCGCCTTGGAAGCCGCCGCCGCTGCCGCCGCTAAAGCCACCGCCTTGGAAGCCAGCCGGAGGTCCGCCCTCGCCGCCAAAACCGCCGAAGCCGCCTTGCATCATTTGCTGATTCGAATTCGTGTTTGCTTTCCGTGTCGGCATGACCACTTCGTCGCCTTCTACCAAACCGCTCACAATCTCAACCTGTGTTTTACTGCGAATGCCGGTTTTAATTTCATGCTGCTCTTCCACGGTGCCGTCCGCTTTCTTCAGTGAAACGGTTGATTTGCCTTTCGTCGTTGTAATCGCCTGAATCGGCACGACCAGAATGTCCTTCTTATCTTGAATGAAAACTTCAGCTGTAGCCGTCATAGCGTATTTGAGATCATTCGCTGCCGTGTTCGGAATGGAAACAACCGCATCATACGTCGTCACTCCGTTCGAGGTGGTCCCGACATTGGAGACCGAAGTCACCTCGCCATCGAAAGATTTGCCCGAAATCGCATCAACTTTCACGACTGCTTTCTGCCCCACCTTCACACTGGTTAAATCCAGCTCATCCACAGCAATGGCCAGCTGCATCGTACTTAAGCTTGCTACCGCCCCTAACGTCGTATTGGCATTAATTTGCGCGCCAACAGGATAATTGCGAAGCACATTGCTTTTGCTATTCGCAAAGTCCGCCGAGAACACGCCGTCAAAAGGCGCAGTGATCGTCAATTGATTCACCTTTTGCTGCGCATCGTCCACTTTGATTTTCTGGCTGTCGATAGCTGCTTGCTTGCTGATAATGTTTTGCTGGAGGTCATCGTTAAATAATCCCGCAATGAGGTCTCCTTGCTTTACCGTATCTCCGTCTTTAAACTTCATGCTTTTGATCGTTCCGCTTGCTTCTGAAAAAATTGGCGTTGTACGCACATAATCTAACGCCGCTTGATCCGTTGACTCTACTTTGTCGTCTCCGCTGCCGACGCTGCCTTTCACCTTCAAGCCGGAAGAGAGCGTCCCGTCATTCGTGACGAGGACTTCGACATCCACGATTTTATTTCCATTCGCATCGGCCTTCACGTCGCGGGAAACGGTGGAAACTGTTCCAATTTTAGAAAGCAAATACCCGTCAACCGTCAGCTCAACGTTATCGCCTTTCTGCAATTGAACCGCTTCTTGAAGCGGAAACGGCAGCTTGACTTTGAATTGCGAAGTGTCGGAGATCGTTCCGATCTTTGTCGTTTTATTCACCTGACTGCCCACGTCCAAATTGGATGCCAGCGTAAGCTTTCCGCTCATCGAAGCGGATATGCTCATATGGTTCTGTTCGCCTTGCAGCTCAGCGAGCTCCTTCTCCAACTGCTGAAGACTCACTTGCGCTTCTTTAAGATTCGTTTCCGTAGATGGAACAGACAGCTCTACAAGCACGTCGCCCTTCTTAACCGGCTGATTTTGCGTCAAATTCATCGTTTTAATGATGGCATCCACGGGAATAACAATGTTTTGCTTATCTTTGGCATCCAGCTGCGAAGTTCCCGATATGGATGAAGAAATCGAGCCTTTTGTCACTTTCATTGCCGATTGCTGCCCTGTTGCGGCTACTGCAGGCTTCGCCTTACCATGTATGTAATAATAAGTTCCTGCCCCGCATAGCATCGCAGCCACAACAATGATGATCCATTTCTTTTTCCGATTCATGCTCATTGATAATTCCCCTTTCCCATGTACCAAGACCACGATTGTCTTCGTCATATCCAACCTACAAGTAGCAGTTTAAGGGGCGTGACTGAATCCATACTGAGCGGTGGCTGAAAGAAAGTTGAATGCTAACTTAACGTTTGCTGAAAATGGAAAAGAAAGGCATCCAAACATGATGGCCATCTTTTGAACAAAATTCAATTTATTGAAGTCAAATCTTTCATTAGCACCGATATATGACATATAAGAAGTATCAAGAGGTGGAAGAAGCATGAGCATATATTTGAAACAATTAAGCATTTTTACGTACCATCAAGCGTTGTCTTGCATATTTCCTGCAGGCATTTTTGTAACGCTTGCTTTAAGCAAGTTGATTACGATCCCCGGCCTTCCGCGGTACGATTTTATTTTGGCAGGCTGCATCCTTCTGCAAGCTTTTATGTACTTCAGCAAACTTGAAACCAAAGATGAATTAAAAGTGATCTGCGTTTTTCACGTTATCGGCATAATGCTCGAGCTGTTCAAAGTACATATGGGATCATGGAGCTATCCAGAGGAAGCTTATAGCAAATGGTTCGGTGTTCCACTCTACAGCGGCTTTATGTATGCGAGTGTTGCCAGTTATATTTGTCAAGCATGGCGGAGAATGGAGCTTTCCTTGCACGGCTATCCGCCAAAATGGATCACGGTTCCTTTCGGAGCTTGTATTTATCTTAATTTCTTTACGCACCACTTCATCTTCGATGTAAGATACTTGTTGATTGTATTGCTTTGTTTTCTCTTCTACCGCACGAAAGTTAGATTTAAGCTTGCACAGATCAGCTATTCAATGCCGCTTGTGGTGTCCTTTTTATGCATTGGTTTTTTCATTTGGATCGCTGAAAATATCGCCACTTATTTCGGCGCATGGCGGTATCCGAATCAAGACCATGCCTGGCATTTCGTACATCCGGCCAAAATTGTGGCTTGGTTCTTGCTTGTGATCGTATCCTTCGTCATCGTAGCTGAACTGAAAAGAATTAAAACGAAACAATAAATATAAAGAAGTTGTTCTATGAGTGAAGTGAAAAAAGCTATCCCCTGTCATTCCCATGACTTGTGGGACAGCCTTTTGTGCTGTTATGCTGCTGCGGTCAAATAATGGGAAAATCCCCCTCTAAATAGGCAGCTGATACCAGTCAGATCCATTAAACTGGAAAAACTCCCTCTATATGCACCGATTTCCTGAGAATCTACGAAAACCGGTCCTATTAGTGGGAGTTTTTTCTGCTAATTTCCCTGAAAGGTCATCATTCACGCCATTTAGAGGGACATTTTCCATTTTTTCCATGCGTCCCATTAATGGGGTTTCGTATTCACCTCAAAAATCCAAACGCTTCCCTTTTTATCGATGCCAAAATCGTAACCCAGCATGCCGATGCCCGGAAATTTTGACTCTAGCAGCATCGTACACGTTCGGGATACACCTACCATCGTGTCAATTTTGGATTTGACCAGCGACGCCGGGAACGTCCGCCCAATGGCATATCTGCCTCTCAACTGGGTGCCCCCTTGGCACAGGTTCGTGACAAACAGGCCCGGACGGGCTAGTCGGCCAACAATCGCTCGAATCTGCCAATGACGTCCGACTTTTGCCAGCTTGACCCGATAGTCAACAGGCCGACCATCGATCGTGGCTAACTGAATGCCCTGCTGAAGCATCAACGGGCGGTTCTGACGAATCCGGTTAATAACCTGAAGCAGTTCATTCCAGCTGCGGTAGATTTTTTTGGTCCCCGCGTTATGCAGCAGAAAGCCGTTCCCTGCTCTTTGGATTTTCATTACACGGTTTCCCCCGGTTCCAACGATCGGCTTTGCCACGACAAATGGATATTGACGCAGCATCGCTGCAAGGTTCTCCGCACTATAACGGCGCATCGCTGGGATATGCTTGGCGACTCCGGAATGCTGCAGCAGGACTGCGAACTTCGACCATTTACTAGCAACCATACGCATGAGAATCTCCTCCTCTGTCCATGCCTTCCTTTATGCTAAAATATGCCTGGCTCCCCGGAAGGGAAACGGACAATCTGGCACTATTCCTAAAATAGGTTGCTTCCGACTTTCGCAAAGAACTTCCGGCCAATAAAAAAGAAGCAGGCTGCTGGATCTCTCCGGCATCTGCTTCTGCTTTTTTTCTTTATTTTTCGTAAACAAGCCTCAAATGGATGTCGGAAGGATCCGTAACCATTGCTGCATCGTCGATCTCCGTCACCTGTACGCCTGAAACCTTCAACCGTTCAACAGCCTCATTGCGTGTTTCCTTATCGGGGAAAACGAGAGTGTAATAGCTTAGTCCTGTTCACTGGCGTTGCATGAAACCTATCGAGTTGATGTCAGCTCGACTAAAAACGATTTTCCAGAAATTTCAGAAAATAT
>NZ_JBYTBS010000108.1:0-10362 GCF_058789495.1 Paenibacillus sp. FW126-R14
AATTGTGATCGGCCTGCTGCTTTGTTTATTCATTTTGCTGCAAAAAGCATTAAGTGAACGGAGATGGTTCGCAAGAAAAGGTCATGCCAGGTAGTTGAAAGATTTGAAGGGGATGGTGCGCGAAATATGTAGAAAAAAATGCCCAGCCATCGTAAAAAAGTCAAGAAATGACGTAAAAAATTGAATTGAGTTTTTGCAGGAAAGACTTAGTATTAACGTATACATGCCGATGTTTAAGCAGATTAGAGAGGAAGAATGCGAATGAGGCGGAAATTGATACCTGTTTTTACGATTCTGGCATTATTGATCAGTATGTTTGCTCACTATCCTGCTGCGGAAGCAGCAGAAGATTCACCCGAGGCGTACGTGATGCCTTACTATACAAGCAATACATCGGGCACAAGCATGACCTATATGGATGACAGTTTGCACCTTGCCTACAGCTACGACCGGGTCAACTGGGTTGCACTGAATGACAATAACGGGATTTTGTTTAAAACGAATAAAGGTTATGGGGCTTCGCCGACCAATGGCCTGCAAATTCGCGATCCTTTTTTATTCCGAAAAGGGGACGGGACCTTCGTCTTGTTGGCAACGGTGACGACGAGCGCAGGCGCGACGACGAGTCCGAGCATTTTCGCTTGGGATACGACTGATCTTATCCATTATACGAATGAGCGCACGATTTTGATGAACAGCTCCAGCTTGGCAGCGAAGAAACCGCAAGCGGTTTACGATGCGGCGGCAGGGAACTATATTATTTATTGGACGGACGGAACGAAAGTCTACGCCAATACGACGAAGGATTTTGTTAGCGCTTCCACAAATGCCGTGTACACAGGTTCAGCGTATCCGGCGGCCCTTCCGAATTTGACGAAGAAGCCGGCAGGTGCGATTGCTTCCAGTTCCATTGCCGTTAGTGGGGCTGAACTGAATGCGGTGCTGGCGAGTATCGGCACGCCAAGAATCCCGACCGGTACGAACAATATTGCCGTTACCACAACAGCGGATCAAGCTCCGGTCCTGCCGGCTAAAGCCGATGTGAAGTACAGCGACGGAACGACCGAACAGAAGGCTGTGAAGTGGGAGCCCATTGACTCCAATCTGTACTCCAAACCGGGCACGTTCACGGTGACAGGGACAATTCCACAATCAACGCTCCCTGATGTGCCTGTTTATAGCAATCCGCTGATTAAAAACGGAGCGGACCCCGACATTTACAAAGGAAAAGACGGTTACTTTTACTATACAAGCTCTTACATGGATGCAAGCAACAACAATGTGGCGGCCAAACAATATGACCGCATTACGCTAAGAAGAGCAACGACCATTCAAGGTCTTGCGACAGCGGAAGAGAAGCAGATTTTTTATAAAAATGCTTCCGGCGATGCCTCGTATCACATTTGGGCACCGGAGATTCATCAAATCGGCGGCAAATGGTATGTCTACTTCGCAGGAGGCAAAACAAGCGCTAACTTTGATCTTCGTGTTTACGTCATTGAATGCCAAGGCAGCGATCCGATGCAGGATCCTTGGGGCCCTCCGGTCAAAGTCGCTATGATTAATGAGTCTTTTGATCTCGATGCAACCGTGTTCGAACACAATAATGAGATGTATATGGCCTATGCTTACAAATACGGACCGGATTCTGTCAACTCCTCCATCCGTATTGCCAAAATGACCAGCCCTACAACGCTGGACAGCAAACAAGTCACGATCTCAACACCGGAGTATACATGGGAGCAGCGCCGGGACAACGTGGAGGAAGCGCCTTCGGTGATGAAGAAGAACGGAAAGATTTTCATGACTTTCTCAGCCGGCTCTACCGATTCGACGTATGCGATCGGCCTGCTGACAGCGGTGGATTCGCCGAGCACCAACCTGCTTGATCCGGCATCATGGACCAAAACGCCGTATCCGGTCATGGCGACAAGCGTTGCGACAGGCCAATACGGTCCCGGTCATTCCACGTTTACAGTTTCCGAGGATGGGACAAGAGAGGTTTTATCGTACCATGCCCGCGAAAATCAACAATACTCGGGAGTAAACTCTTACGCGCCATTGTATGACGCTTCAAGATGGGCCCGGGTGCAGTATATTTATTGGCATGCGGACGGTTCGCCTTACTTTGGCATCCCTGTAGCCGACGGCTACCTGCCGGGCGAATCCGTGACGGCAACGGTTACCGTTACAGCGCCTGGCGGATATAACTATCTTGATTCATACGCGTACACGCTGAATGTAAATGCCGTTCATGCTACAGTGCTTAAAACGGTCGATAGCAGCAATAACGAACAAAATGTTACGGCGAATGCGAGCTATTCCTCCGCCAACCCGCTTATCGCATCCGTAAACGCGAACGGTGAAGTGACAGGGCTGCGCCCTGGAGACACCGTCATCACGGCGGAATATCAGGGTAAAAGCTATAAAGTGAATGTACGGGTAGCTAGCGTGCTGGTACAGGATAATTTTGAGGACGGCAACTACACGTCCAATCCGAGCTGGACCGTAGTATCCGGCACATGGACGGTGGGCACGGATCCGACAAACAGCAGCAACAAAGTGTTGAATCAAACGGATGCAAACGAAGGCATTATCAGTGTCGGAGACGCAAACTGGATGGATTATACGGTAGTCGGACGCTTTAATACGAAAGCGGGCGGGGCTTATCCGGGATTCTATTTCCGTTATCTGGACACGAATAACTACTATTACTTCCAAATGCAGCTGTTAAATACGTTAGCTCTTTCCAAACGTGTAGGGGGAGCGACGGCCGTTACAATGGCAACAAGCAGCTACACGATGACAGCGAACACTTGGTATACCTTGAAAGTTGTCGTTAAAGGAAGCTCGATCAAATGCTATATCATCAATAATGGCGTGGAAACACTTGTTTTTGACGTAACGGATACGGAATTAACGAACGGGAAGCTGGCAGTCCGCAACAAATGGCAGGCTTTCTATATGGATGATGTCATCGTAACTTCAGCAGCTCCCGCCGTACCAACGAACATCAAGACAGATCCTTCGTCATCAACGGTCAAAGTTTCCTGGGATGCTGTTGTTGGAGCGACAGGGTACAATGTTTACCGTTCATCCTCTCTAACTGGAACTTATACAAAAATTAAAAGCGATGTGAACGGCACATCTTTTGTGGATAAGGGACTTGCAGCCCTAAATACGTACTACTACAAAGTATCATCGGTAAACGCGAGCGGAGAGCTCATGCTTTCCGAAGCCGCAAGCGCCAAGACGCTGGAGCAGGCGGCGAATCCTTCCAAGCTGACGCTTGCCGGCAAAACGCCATCCTCGGCATCGGTAAGCTGGGATCCTGTAGCAGAAGCGACCGGATATAAGCTGTACAGAGCAAATAAGGCGGGCGGAATGTTCGAGCCCGTGTACAGCGGAACGTCGGTGAGTTTCACAGACAGCGGACTTGCGACGGGACAACCTTACTATTATGTCATGACCTATATGAAGGATGAGAACGAATCCAAAAGGTCGAATCAGGTGGCTCTGATTGCATCTGATACCGTACCGTCCATCCTACTGGATAGCGAGTCCTATTCCTTGCAGGCGACCAAAACGCATGCGACTTCACTTACTTTATTTCATAGTGACGGCACAACGACCGAAGTTGCAGGGCAAGCTTCCTATTCGTCATCCAATCCTGCGGCAGCAGCGGTTAATGCGGGCGGAATCGTAACCGGCATCAGCGAAGGCAGCGCTATTATTACGATTATGTACCAATCCGCCACCTATCGCGTTGCGGTAAATGTCGCTCCCGAAGGCTTGCTGCTTTGGTATAAATTCAATGAGACAACGGGCAGCGTCGCAGCGGATTCGTCCGGTAACGGCTTGAACGGAACGCTGGGCGGCGGGGCAACCTGGCAGGGCGGCAACGGCGTTAAGCTGGATGGAAGTACAGGCTATGTGCAAATGCCTAACGGAGTTCTTACGGGGTTGACAAGCATAACGGTTGCGACTGACGTGTTTGTCGACGAGGCTTCCCCGAATCCGGCATGGCTGTACACATTCGGGTCGTCGACAGATCCGTTGAACGACGCCAACGCCCGTTATTTGAGCCTGTTGTTTGAGGATAGCAAATCACGATACAGATCGATCATCACGAAGACCCGCTATAGCAATGAGCAAGGCGCCATCGTCAACTCGGTATTCCCGAAAGGAAGCTGGAAGCATGTTGCTTACACGCAAACGGGGACAACGGGAACGCTTTATGTCGATGGCGTTCAAGTTGCGCAAAGTACGGCGCTGACGTATACGCCAAACGATATGGAGCCGACAATCGCCAATTACATTGGCCGTCCTGCTTATTTAGCCGATAAGTATATGAACGGCAAAGTCAAAGATTTCAGGGTGTATACGAAAGCGCTGAGCCTGTCGGACATTCAAGCGCTTATGGCGAAGCCTGATTCCTACTATGTCGCGATGGATAAAGAAAGCTTGTCACTCGGCGACACGAGCGCGGTAATCAGCGATTTGAAGCTTCCGGTCAAAGGAGAGTTCGGCAGCACAATCATATGGACTTCCAGCGATACGAAAACGGTAAGCCCTACCGGTGTCGTGACACGCCCGACCTCTTCGGAAACCGATAAGACTGTGACATTAACGGCGGCGATCGTCAAAAATACGGCGGCAGAAAGCAAGTCGTTTACGGTCACAGTGAAAAAACTCCCTACAGACGTTGAACTTCTCACGGGGGATGCTCAAGCGCTGCGCGTTTACAACATCGACGACGTTAGAGGCAACCTGACGCTGCCGAAGATCGGCTCCAACGGTTCTTCGATTGCGTGGAAATCGGAGCGTGCAGACATCATCACGCCAACCGGTGAAGTGGCCAGACCTGCGCATGGCAGCGGCAATGCTGCGGTTAAGCTGACAGCTACCCTGACGCTTAATGGCGAGGTTCTGACCAAAGCCTTCCTCGCAACTGTGAAAGAAAAGCCTGAAGCGCAGGATTATCAAGGCTACTTCTTCCCTTATTTCGCAGGGGAAGGCTACTCCAACGGCGAGCAGCTCTACTTTGCGCTAAGCCAAGGCAATGATCCGCTGCATTGGACGGAGCTGAACGGCGGCAATCCTTCGATCATTTCAAATTTAGGGGAAAAAGGGTTGAGAGATCCGTACATTATCCGTTCTCCTGAAGGAGATAAGTTCTATTTGATCGCTACGGACCTTAAGATTTATGGCAACAATGACTGGACAGCCGCTCAGCGAACAGGTTCCCTTGCGATTATGGTTTGGGAATCGACGGATTTGGTCAATTGGTCCGAACAGCGGATGGTCAAGGTATCATCGGACTTAGCCGGCAACACATGGGCTCCGGAAGCGTTCTATGATAAAACAACAGGCGAATACGTCGTGTTCTGGGCTTCTAAGATGTACGATGACGCAACGAAATCGGGCAGTCCGAACCAACGAATTATGTATGCGAAAACAAGAGATTTCTATACCTTTACAGAAGCGAAAGAATATTACAATCCTGGATACTCTGTCATTGATACGACAATGATCGAGCACGACAATAAAATTTACAGATTTACCAAAGATGAAAGAAATTATAACGCATCTACAGCGCCTAACGGCAAAATGGTTTTCGAACAAGTCAGCGACTCGATCTTCGGAAACTTCACGACCATTACGGAAGGTATCGGGAAAGGCTCGATTTCCGTAGGTGAAGGGCCGCTCGTGTTCAAAGCGAACGGCAGCAATAAATGGTATTTGTTTATCGATTATTTCAGCGGCGGCGGGTATAAGCCGTTTGAAACAACCGATCTGGCATCCGGCGTTTGGACGATGTCTGCGAACTACGCTTTGCCGTCCAAGCCGCGTCACGGTACTGTGCTTCCTGTTACATTGGCGGAGTATAACCAGTTATCGGCTAAAGTGCCGGCTGTTGTACCTGTCCCTGCAGGGACGAAAGTTACCGGCGTGACGATTGGCGGCGGCGATCTCACTCTTTCGAAAGGTGAGGAAAGACAACTGAGCGCAGCGGTGATGCCAGCCAATGCGACGAATCAAGGCATTGTTTGGTCCAGCAGCGATGAGACGAAAACCGCAGTCAGTGAAACGGGGCTGCTCAAAGCAGTCGGCAACGGCGCCGCAACGATTACGGCATCTACAAGAGACGGCGGATTCATCGCAACGCTCCGCGTTACGGTGCAGGGCGGCAATACTCAAACGATGTATGTATCCGGGCCGAAGAGTGTGGTTTCCAATCAAACATTTGAAGCTGTGCTCGGATTAAACACAGTAACAAAGATGACCTATGCCCAAGATATAACGATTAACTTCGATCCGGCGCAAATTGAATTTGTTTCTGCCCAATCGATGAAACCAGGCTTCACTATCGTAGATAAAGCCGTTAAATCTGGAAAAGTGCGCTTGCTTACTGTAGACCTGAACAGGGATCAAGCGACTAGCAGTCCGATGGACCTGTTAAAGCTGCAGTTTAAAGCCAAGGAGCTAAGTCAAACGCAAACCAGCAGCATCTACACGTCAGATATGATTTTTGCTGATGGTACTGGAACGGAGTCAGCGGTAACGAACCCGGATCCGTACACCTTCGAAATCGTCTCCGTGACCAAGACGGCTCTGCGCGAAGCGATTGCGAAGGCTCAGGAGCTGTATGATGCTTCCGTGGAGGGAACAAGACCTGGCGAGTATCCGCTCGGATCGAAAGCCGCGCTGCTTGCAGCCATTCAAAGTGCAAATGAGGTTGCAAACGCGGGCGGGGCTTCTCAGGCTCAAGTCAATCAGGCGCTCGATCAATTACATGCAGCCGTGCAAGCATTCAAAGCTTTGATCAATACGTATCTGCCTGGCGATTTGAATGGAGACGGTGTCGTTCGAATCGGCGATCTTGCTATCGCAGCGTCCCACTACGGTTTAACATCCTCTGATCCTGAGTGGGCTAAGTTCAAGGCAGCAGATTTAAACAATGACGGTAAAATCGATATCTGGGATCTTGCAGCACTTGCAAAATTGATCCTGAACTAGTGGAAAAGGATGAGATCATCCCGCGCAGGCGAGGTGGTCTCATCCTTATTTTTCGCTTCCAACCAGGTTTGCGGCTTGGCCACTTTTGCGAAACTGCATGGTAGTCATGCCCGTAATCCGTTTGAACAGATTGGAGAAATAGTTAGCATCGTTATAGCCGACCATGAAGGCAATCTCGTAAGATTTTGCCTGTGTCAATTGAAGCAGTTCCATGGCCTTTCGAATTCTCGTTTGCGTTAAATATTCGATGAACGTTTGACCCATTTCTTGACTGAAAATTTTGCTGAAGTGTCCGGGGCTCAGACTCACATGATCGGCAATATTTTGCAGGGAAAAATCGACTTTATCGTAATGCTCATGAATGTGCTGCTTCACTTTGCTCAGCATATCCCCGTATCGATCCGTGGAATTAGATCGCCAGCTCCAGTATTGTTCGGTTAGCCGATTCAAATAAGAACAAGATTCCTCCCAGGTTCGGATGGATTCAATCGTTTTTTGCATGTCATTCAGACTATTTTCCAAATCGGCAATATCCGGATAAAGTTCTTTGGCGGATCGGAAAACTTCCAAGGTCAGGTCGTTTAGAATGTAATACCCGATGAGGCATGAGTGCCAGTCCATATTCCGAAGATCAGCCGCAAATGAATCTATGAAAGGTTCTTTCTGTGCAGGCGTGCCAATTTTCAGAAATTCAACGAATTTGGCACGGTCCAAAAAGATCGATTGCTCAAGCGGGGCATGATTCGATTCCCTTAGCGCTTGCAGGTTTTGCCGGGATATTCTCCGCCAGTGCATGTCTTCCATCGCATCCAGGAATGAAATGTGTATGCCCTGCATGCGGTCTTGAATGCTCCCAATCCCAATGGAGACGGTATAGGGGAGATCTGCGAATTGATTCTGAAGATACGAAGACAAGGCTTGTTTCAGTTGTTCCGGAGATTCCCCTTTTAGAATCCAAACGCACTCGTTAATGCTCCTTTTAAACATCATGGGTTGACCGCTTGCATCGTTCACATGCATCAGTTCCTCTTGCTGCTTCATGAAGTCGGAGATGCCTTGGGATGAGGAGGCCGAAGCTGTCAGACCCCGGAGATCGGCAACCACGACGGCATAATACGGGGAAATCAGGTTGATATGCAGCTTCGAGCTCAAATGAACGGCTTCAGATGCTGTAATAAATCCGCTGCACAGATCATTTAGCAGCTTGCTTTGCGTCAAGAGGCCATGACGGCCGTTTCCTTGCAGGAGATGTTCGATCTGCTCTTTGGCCCGGCGCTCCTTATCAATCTTGTCACTGACGCGATGAAGAATTTCAAGCAAATCGACGGAACCGAACGGTTTGACGCAGAATTCTTCTATCCCTAAGCGAAGGGCGGTTCTGGCGTATTCGAAATCTCCGTGACCGCTAATAAAAATAATTTTTATTTCAGGAAATCGTTCGCGGACAATGGAACTTAATTCCAATCCATCCATGAATGGCATTCTAATATCTGTAATTAAGATGTCGGGGCGAAACTCTTCAATCATCGGAAGAGCAACTTCCCCGTCGGGAGCGCCGCCGCAATACATAAATCCTTCTTTTTCCCAATGAATCGTGTCGCGAATGACTTCGCGTATTAATATTTCATCATCGACAAGTATTACTTTTTTCATCTGTTGTGCCTCCTATGGACGGTGGTTGAAGGCCGTTAAACAATACCACCACTATATCAAATTGCCGACGGTACGAATATGTAAACGCTAACCATTTCTTCATAATATGGGTTGGTTCAGCTTTCACCAGAAATAACAATTTTCGCTAAAAAAAACACCATTTATCATGACGAGCCGGGGAAATACACGTAAATATTCACAAAAAAAGAGCTTAAAACTCCGTATAAAATGTGCCCATAAGCGATTTATAATGAGGACACTACCCAAGAAATGGATATGGATAGAGAGGGGTTTTCCCATGCGAGCAAACCAGCCAATATTGAGGATGACGGGTATTCATAAGCAGTTTCCGGGCGTTAAAGCTCTGTCCGGCGTTAATTTCCGCCTATTTCCGGGAGAGGTTCATGCTCTGATGGGCGAAAATGGCGCCGGCAAATCGACGTTGATTAAAGTCCTCACCGGTGTCTATGCGATCGATCAAGGCAGCGTGGAGATGGATCGCAAGATGGTCGCCATTTCCAACCCGCAGGATGCTCAGCAGGCTGGAATCAGCACGGTGTATCAAGAAATAAACTTGTGCCCGAACCTGACGGTTGCCGAAAATATTTTCATTGGCAGAGAGCCGCGCCGCTATGGACGTATCCTTTGGAAGGAGATGAACCGGGCCGCTGAAACGCTGCTTGAGGAAAGATTGCATCTTTTCATTGATGTTACAGCACCGCTTCATACGTATCCGCTTGCGCTTCAACAGCTGATTGCCATTGCCAGAGCTTTAAGCATTTCGGCTAAAGTGCTTATTTTGGACGAACCGACATCGAGCTTGGATCGCGGTGAAGTCAAGCAGCTGTTCGGGGTCATAAACAAGCTGAAAAATGACGGTCTAGCGATATTATTTGTCACGCATTTTCTGGATCAAGTCTATGAAGTATCAGATCGAATAACCATTCTCCGCAACGGAGAGTTTGTCGGGGAGTATATGGCGGCGAATCTCCCCCGGATAGAGCTAGTTTCCAAGATGATCGGCAAGGAGCTGCATCTGCTTGATGAGCTGCCCAAAGCTCAAAGTGCGGGTCATTTGGCAGCAAAGAAAGTGCTCTTGGAAGCCAAGGCGCTTGGTCGTAAAGGAGCGATACAGCCGTTTGATCTTCAAATCCGAAAGGGAGAAATATTGGGACTTGCCGGTTTGCTTGGATCGGGCCGGACGGAGCTGGCTCGTCTGGTATTTGGCGCCGACCGGGCGGACGAAGGCGACCTCCTCATGGAGGACATGGGCGGCGGCATTCACTCACCAAGGCAGGCGATTGACCACGGCATCGCCTTCTGCTCCGAGAATCGCAAGACCGAAGGCATCATCGACGATTTGACCATTCGGGAGAATATCATCCTTGCCCTGCAGGCGACGCGTGGCTGGTTCAAGGCAATTCCGCGCAAGCGTCAGGATGAGATGGCAGACGAATATATTCGCGCGTTGAATATTAACCCTCCCAATCCGGAGCATCTTATCAAAAATTTGAGCGGAGGCAACCAGCAGAAGGTGCTGCTGGCCAGGTGGCTGCTGACGAATCCGAAGCTGTTAATTTTGGATGAGCCGACCAGGGGGATCGATATCGGAGCCAAAGCGGAAATTCAGAAGCTTGTGCTCTCCTTGTCCCGCGAGGGCATGTCGGTGCTCTTCATCTCTTCCGAGCT
>NZ_JBYTBS010000109.1:0-9868 GCF_058789495.1 Paenibacillus sp. FW126-R14
ATATAGATGTACCCAATCTATTAACTGGATATAAACTTAAAGTTATTGACTTTATTCAAAAACCTGTTTGTCAAAAGCAACTAATTCACGCAGTTGAAGAAGCAAAAAAAAGAAATTACCTGAAGACATGTTATTCGTCACTTAATGAGATTCAGCATCAAACTTGCTGTAAATGGATTTCATGTAAGACAAAACACAGAACTAGAGACATACCTGAAAATGTAATAGTGTATATCCATAAAGAAGATAAACTTTCAAGTAATATCTACCTTTCTGATGGAGAGGTGGTAAAATCCTCTTCAACATTAAAGGAAATACTTGAACAATGTCCTACCCAAATATTTCGTTCTCATAAAAGTTTCCTTGTAAACATGAGATACATTAAGTCAGTATTAGCGAATACGGAAGTTTGTGGCTGTTATGACATTGCACTTTCAGGTTCAAGTCAAATAGTTCCTCTATCAAAAAAGTCATACGATAACTATTTAAATATGAAAACCCAACTTAGTAATCCCTAAAAGTAAATCAATACTGAAAAGAGGTGAAAACGTTTGGTAAATCTAGGGATTGTTCTTGACGTTAAGATGGCGAACTTTCGTTATTGCTTGCTTCTGCTTTTAATGATAATAAGACTGCTACAGGTTATGCTCCTACAGGCCGGTCACAACATATCCATACCTTACCTCCCTACAACAATAAATCATAATGGTTTAATTCCTTTCGGAGGTGAATGCAAAAAAGATGCTGAAGCAAGTATTGATTCATGGAAACAAGTAAAGTTGTTCCTAAGAGAAAATCTTAATAAATTAACATAACACTAATAACTTCCAAATAAGAGGAGAGATGATTGAATATGTCAAAACATTTACCATTTGAAGAACCTCTTGTTGAATTACGACGAAAAATCTCTGAACTTCAGAACTTTGGTGTCGAAAAAAATCTCGACTTTAGTAATGAAATCAACATTCTAGAAAATCGTTACGCTGAACTTAAGAATTCAATTTACCAGAATCTTTCTGCTTCAAATAAAATGTCAATTGCTCGTCACATTTCTCGCCCAACAACATTAGATTATATCAATTTAATATTTACAGACTTTGTAGAGCTTCATGGCGATCGATTAAGTGGTGACGACCCAGCAATTATTGGTGGTATTGCTAAACTCAATGATATACCTGTAACAGTTATAGGACATCAAAAAGGAAAAGATACAAGAGAAAATATTTATAGAAAATTTGGAATGCCTGACCCTGAGGGATTTCGTAAAGCATTAAGACTTATGAAACAGGCTAATAAGTTTAATCGTCCGGTTATAACTTTCATCGATACTCCCGGTGCTAATCCTGGAGCGAAAGCCGAAGAACATGGGCAAGCGGAAGCAATAGCTCGGAATTTAAGTGAGATGTCAACTATGAGAATCCCAATAATTTGTGTTGTAATTGGTGAGGGTGGGAGTGGTGGTGCATTAGCAATTAGCGTCGGAAATCGTATTTTAATGTTAGAAAACTCCATTTACTCAGTTGCATCACCAAATGCAGCAGCAGCAATCTTATGGAAAGATTCTGCACTTGCTGATAGAGCAGCAGATGCAATGAAAATAACCGCTAATGATTTAGAAGAATTTGGTATAATCGATGGGATAATACCTGAGCCAAAAGGAGGCTCTCATTTGAATCTAGAATTACAAGCAAATTATATTAAAGAATCAATTATAGAAAATCTACAACAGTTGAGATCTAAAACTGGAGAGAACCTAATCGAGGAACGATATAATAAGTTTAGGAAAATAGGTGCTTTGGGATACGAAAGGCAATAATTCACAATATCCAACAATAGATACAAAAATTTCTAATAACTTATCCCAAGAAACTAACTTTATTCTGCTTTTTCAGTTGAATGAGCAGCTTTCAGTGTCCAGGCGTAACTACAGCGGACCACAAGTTCACATTACACAAGAAGCGTATGAAATAAGGGGCTATCCATCGGGTCATTCCTGACCCTTTGAGACAGCCCCTTTCTATTGCGGCTTGCTTTCACAGCAGCCCCCATTCGTTAAAAGTCGTTGCCGTTCCGCAGTCCGCACAGAACTTCGCATCCGCTTTATTCACCTTAGAGCAGCCCTTGTGCAGCAATGTTTTTTCCTTTGTACACCTGTTTTTAAGCGGAGCTCCGCATTTGATGCAGTATCTTTCCTCTTTGTCAGCGACATATTTGCATCGGACACACTGCTGAAATTCCTTCTCGGCCATTGCCTCACCTTCTTGAAGTAGGTTTCCTCTACTCCAAGTATATGACGGCATTCCAGCCAATGGTGCTTTCGGGACTTTACCGTTTTCCATTTTCTTCTGGCGACCATGTATAAAAACAGCTCTTTTTACCCCACCCTATGAGGTAAAGGAGGTGAATGAACCATGGCAAAAGATGTGCTTTGTGAAGTGAATTCTTGCAAACATTGGGCAAATGGCAATAAATGCAATGCATCCTCGATTTATGTCGTGAGCCACCACGGCAGCAATCAAGCGCGCAATTCGGAAGAAACCGACTGCAAAACGTTTGAATCCAAAATTTAATGTTTACACCACGTTAGAACTACGATGAAGGAAAGAAGAGGCCCCGAGGGCCTCTTTTTGTCTCTCTACTCCTATTGTAACCAATAATGATAATTATTATCATTGAATCTCCGAAAGATTTTCGAGGTCTCTCAAGTCCTGTGTCGGCGCTTGGCAGGCAAAGTTCTGGCACACATAAGCCGTCGCGCGCCCCCCGAGCGGCAGTTTGTCCTGCACGAGCGGAATCAGCTTGCGCACTTCTTCGCCTGCAGCGCCCGGCGGGTGAAGAATCAGCAGCGCATTCGGCAGGAACTGCCGCTGCACCGTGCGCAGCATGTGCTGCGTCTGAGGCTTCGCCGGGTCGCCGGCGATGACGATTTCGCTGGCTTCGCCAAAAGCGAAATCGATCGCGGCCAGCATGAGCGCATGCCCCGGCGGATAAGACGCGACAGCTCCGGCGAACGCCTGGAGCTGTACATCAGCGGCCTGCGACAGCTTCGCGTCGTAGGTCAGCCTGGCCAGCCGCTGCAGATTAAGCGCGGCTGCGGCGTTGCCCGACGGCATCGCGCCGTCGTAGATCTCTTTGGGGCGGGTGAGCAGCTGCTCGGCATCGCTGCCGTAGAAGAAGAGCCCGCCCTTCTCTTCGTCTCCGAAGAGACGAAGCATCTCTGCGTTCAGCTGGACGGCCTCACGTAGATAGCGCAGCTCGAACGTTGCCTCGTACAGCTCGATCAAACCCCAGACGAGGAACGCATAGTCGTCCACGTAGCCAAGAAAGGCCGCTTCGCCGTCCCGGTAGCGGGCCAGCAATCGCCCGTCTTCGCGGCGCAGCTCGCGCAGCAGGAAATCCGCAGCTTGCGCGGCTGCCTCTGCGTAAGCCGGTTTGTCCAAGGCTCGGGCGGCCTTGGACAGCGCAGCGATCATCAGACCGTTCCACGCGGTCAGAATCTTATCGTCCTTGCCCGGATGTATGCGCTGTTCGCGGTGCGCGAACAGCTTGGCTCGGGCAAGCTCGATCCGCTGCTTCAGCTCATCCAGAGGGATCTGCTTCCGCTTGGCGAAAGACTCAACCGTCATCCCGATGAGATTAGGGATGTTGTGCCCTTCAAAATTCCCCTCCTCCGTAATATCAAACAACTCGGAGAAGAGATCCCCATCGTCGATGCCAAGCACAACCTCTACCTCATCCGGTGTCCATACGTAGAATTTGCCTTCCTCGCCCTCCGAATCGGCATCCTCCGCCGAATAGAATGCGCCGCATTCATCCGTCATGTCCCGCAGTACATAATCGATGATTTGCTGTGCTACTTCCGCATACTTCTCTTTGCCGGTAACCTGGTACGCTTCCGTATAGGTCATGATGAGCAGCGCATTATCGTAGAGCATCTTCTCGAAATGCGGCACCAGCCACTTATTGTCAACAGAATGTCGCGCAAAACCAAATCCGATATGGTCGTACATGCCACCGCGATGCATCATGTCTAACGTCTTTTCGACCATCTCGAGGGCGCGCTCATTTCCCGTTTTCTTATAGTATCTGAGCAGGAAAGACAAGTTGTGTGCGGTCGGAAATTTCGGAGAACTACCAAACCCGCCAAACTCGGGATCAAACGCCTCTTCGTACAGGCGAAAGGCTTCATGCAGCGTTTCTTCCGTCAGTTCGCCGCCTGTACGGTGCTCCAGCAGACGATTGGTCGTCTCCTGCATCACCTGCTCACCGACCTCACGCACGCGCTCGGCGTCTTCCCGCCATTTTCCCGCAAGCTGCGCGATAATTTCCACCATCCCGGCACGGTTATATTTGCGGCTGCGCGGGAAATATGTACCTGCAAAGAAGGGCTTCTTCTCCGGGGTCAGGAACAACGTCAGCGGCCAGCCGCCTTGCCCCGTCAGCGCTTGGCAAACGGCCATATAGATGTGATCGATATCCGGGCGCTCTTCGCGGTCTACTTTGATCGAAATGAAATCTTTGTTCAGCATGTCGGCAACGGTCTGGTCTTCGAAGGATTCGTGTGCCATAACATGACACCAATGACAGGTCGTCCTATGCCTAACTACGAATACCCAATAGATAAGAAGACAGGCTTATTTTCCTGTTTGGCTTTCGCAAAAGCCTCTTCACACCAAGGGAACCAATCCACCGGATTGTGTGCATGCTGCAGCAAATACGGAGAATTTTCCATGGCTAATCTATTGGGTTTGTTGTTCGTTGTCATGGGGCATCACCTCCTTAACAAGTGAAAGCTTCGTTTGATTTTTTTATTACAATGGATAATTTATAATTAGCGTATTTGTTCAATTCCGTCAAGAATAGATCCAATTCATCGTTAGAAGGAAATCTGCACTCCAAGAGATAACAGCCCTCACCGCTAATTTTATAATTTTTCATGATGAATGGCTGTTGTTTTTCTATAAAGGTTAAAAAGGGACCATGATCCATGTTTTTTGTATAAATATTTATGAATGCTTGTACAGCATATCCAGCTTTTATTTGATTCAAATTAATCGTATATCCTTCGATTACACCTTGTTCCTCTAATTTAATCACCCTGGATGCTGCTGCCTGACCCGTCAAATGAACTTTCTGACCTAATTCTTTCATTGTGATACGACCATTATTTAATAGTTCCTCAAGGATTCTCCTATCCGTATAATCTAACAACAGAACAACCTCTTTCATAAATCAAGTCGTATTCAAATACACTTGATTTTATTTATGTACGACTTTCTCCTTAAATATTATCTTATAAGTGGAGTTTATAAAAGGAGGAACGCAGCATGAATATCAGACAAATCCGCAATGCAACAGTCATGGTGAACTATGGAGGAAAGAGATTTTTAATTGATCCCTTCTTAGCCAAAAAGGGAGCTTATCCGCCATTTCCTAACACGTTAAACCAGGACCAATGGAATCCAACGGTAGATTTGCCCATCCCTGTTGAAGAGATCATTGAGGCTGATGTTGTGATTGTCACTCACTTGCACCCTGATCATTTTGATCCTGCTGCAATCGAAGTATTGCCTAAGACGATTAAAATCATTGCCCAGTCTGAAAAAGAAGCAGAAGCAATTCGAAAAGAAGGTTTCCAAAATGTAGAATCTATCTCTCATGTTTTAAATATTGAAGGCATTAGCCTCACTAGAACATCCGGGAAACACGGAACAGGCGAAATCGGGGATTTGATGGGTGAGGTTTCAGGGGTTGTTTTTAACCACCAAGATGAAAAGACACTCTATATAGCAGGAGATACAATATGGTGCAGCGATGTTGAGGCCGCCATCAAGCAGCACAATCCCGAAGTGATTATTGTAAATGGAGGCGCTGCTCAGTTTCTTCAAGGCGATGCTGTGATTATGACGACAGAGGACATCTATCAAACGTATTTGGAAGCTCCTCAGTCGACGATCATCGTTTCTCATATGGAAGCTCTCAACCACTGCTTACTAACACGCAAGGAATTAAGAGATTTCATCCATGAAAAAGGTCTTTCTAACAGCCTATTAGTACCTAATGACGGGGAATTATTCTCTTTTTAATACGTCCAATAGCAACTTTCAGGATCTTTATCAAACAAAAACCCTTTAAATAGAGTCGTTCGAAGCTGATGTTGATCGGTCCGCTCTTGATATTGAATCCTGCAGCAAAGCTTGGGTTTAATCCAATATGTTTTCTGATCCATTTTTATTTCTATCTGTTTGGCTATTTCTAAAAAAGCCCGCTTATCATCTACTTCAAAACCGATTTCAACAATACCTACAGGTTTATACCTAACTGTTCTAAAATGCAGTCCTACGACCAAACCAAATTGAGGTTCTGTTCGATAACCTAAAATAATCGTGTCGATCGTTTTGAAATGTTTAATTTTCAACCAATCTTTCGTTTCCGCACCTAAAACATACTTTGAATCTTTTCGTTTGGCAACGATGCCTTCCATATCATTTTCGATGCTCCAAGCGCTTAAATCTTTGCCTCGCCCTTCAATAAAAGCGGTTGGAGTCATCACGTTTGTGCTGCGGATCATCTCATTCAGTCGATCTTTTCGGGTCATGAGTGGTTCATTTAGATGCTCAGAAGAAGTAAATAAAACATCAAAAGCAACAAATGCAGCAGGATGGGTCCTAAGCGCCGCTTTCATTTTTGCGGAATCAGAAATACGGACACGATAGGAAAAATCATCAAAAACCGATCTGCCGTCTCGAATGCAAACACCTTCACAGTCCAAAATTGCCGTATCTGCCTTTATGACGGAAATGGCTTCTTTCAACTCGGGAAATTTGCTCGTGACAACGTGACCATTTCGGGTATACGCTTCTAAACGTGTCCCCTGCTTATGTAAAAGTATTCTCCATCCGTCCCATTTGGGTTCAAAAATAAATCCATCATCATCAAATGCTTCTTTACCGACGGAAACAATCATTGGCTTTAAAGGAGAAAATAGCATATAAGTGCACCTTTTATTAGACTTCAAAGTAGAATTATTTCCATTATGTCCTTGATCCCTATGCAAGCATACTCTTTCTTATTTTCAACATAGAGCTTAACGGCTGAAAAGGCTATCTCTCAAGTCATTGAAATGGCTGGGGATAGCCTACTTTCGCCTAATTAGCATTACACTTCGCACAAACGCCATAAAACTCCACCCGAAAGCTCTCGACCTGGAACGCATAGTTATTCGTACCGTAAGCCATCAGCGCTTCGTTCTTACTTGCTTCCAAATCGTACATCTCGCCGCAAACTTTACAATTGAAGTGCCAGTGTTCGGTTTCGACCGTTTCAAAATGACTGGACTTATCGCCATTCGAGAGCTCTCTGACAACACCGATCACCTTCAGTTTTTTGAGTGTGTTATATACGGTTGCGTGGCTGACATAAGGAAATTTCTCTGTCATCTTCGTATAAATCCGATCAGCCGTCGGGTGCGACAATTGACAAAGAAGCTCGACGATATGAACGCGCTGGGGAGTTATGCGAAGCCCTGCTTCTTTCATTTTGCCGATAACAGTGTCCTTACACATTTTAACTCCTTTCCAATCTAAAGCAAAAAACAGTATTTAACTGCAAATACTGCTTTCTGCTTTACATTTTCTGCTTTAATGGTTTAAGACTTAAACGTAGTAAGCATTAATTAAGATCGAAACGATCCGCGTTCATAACCTTGACCCAAGCCGCTACAAAGTCCCGCACAAACTTCTCTTTGTTATCGTCTTGCGCATAAACTTCTGCAATCGCACGCAGCACGGAGTTTGAACCGAATACGAGGTCAACTGTCGTCGCTGTACGTACGACTTGACCTGTCTTGCGATCGTGTCCGTTAAACACGAATCCGTCTACAGGCTTCCACTGTACGCCCATATCCAGCAAGTTAACAAAGAAGTCGTTGGTGAGTGTGCCTACACGATCGGTAAATACTCCGTGTTTGGTGCCGCCGAAGTTTGTACCTAGTACACGCATACCGCCAATAAGGACAGTCATTTCCGGTGCTGTAAGGTTCAGCAGATGCGCCTTGTCTACCAAAAGCTCTGCCGGACTTACATGGTACTGTTTCTTTTGATAGTTGCGGAAACCGTCGGCAATTGGCTCAAGCACGGCAAAGCTTTCTACATCTGTTTGCTCTTGTGTGGCATCGCCGCGCCCGGAAACGAACGGAACCGTTACATCGAAGCCTGCATCTTGTGCGGCTTTTTCCACGGCAGCACTGCCGCCGAGTACAATCAAATCAGCCAAGCTAACGTGTATGTCCAGATCTTCTTGGATGCCTTCTAATATCGTAAGCACTTTGGTAAGCTGTCCCGGTTGATTCACTTCCCAGCTGTTCTGTGGGGCAAGCTGGATGCGGGCACCGTTCGCTCCGCCGCGCATATCCGTGCCACGGAACGTGCTGGCCGAAGCCCAAGCCGTAGTGACCAGCTCACTGACTGTAAGGCCGGAGTCGAGAATTTTTGTTTTAATATCTGCCACTTCAGCATCAGTTAACGTGTAATCCACGGCCGGAATAGGATCTTGCCAAATCAAAACTTCTTCCGGCACTTCCGGTCCAAGGTATCTCGCAAGAGGTCCCATGTCACGGTGCGTAAGTTTGAACCAAGCGCGAGCAAATGCATCTGCAAACTCTTCCGGATTCTCATAGAAACGGCGAGAAATCTTCTCGTATGCCGGGTCCACCCGCAATGCCATATCCGCTGTTGTCATTATCGTAGCAACACGTACTGACGAATCTTCTGCGTCCGGTGCAAGATGCTTCTCAGCAGGATTCACAGGAGCCCACTGATGTGCGCCTGCCGGGCTCTTCGTCAGCTCCCATTCGTAGCCGAAAAGCACTTCAAAGAAACCATTGTCCCATTGCGTAGGATTCGCAGTCCAAGCACCTTCAATACCGCTGGTGATCGTGTCGCGGCCTTTGCCTGAACCGTGCGTGCTTAGCCAGCCCAAACCTTGAGCTTCAATCGTTGCACCTTCCGGCTCAACACCAACAAGCGAAGCATCTCCAGCGCCATGCGCCTTGCCAAATGTATGTCCACCGGCTACGAGCGCAACGGTTTCTTCATCGTTCATTCCCATACGTTTGAAAGTTTCACGAATGTCTCTGCCACTTGCAAGCGGATCCGGTTTGCCGTTCGGACCTTCCGGATTCACATAGATAAGACCCATCTGAACGGCGGCAAGCGGATTATCCAGCTCACGATCGCCTGAGTAACGCTTATCTCCCAGCCATTCCGTTTCAGCGCCCCAGTAAATATCTTCTTCCGGATGCCAAACATCTTGGCGCCCTCCGCCGAAACCAAATGTTTTGCCGCCCATCGATTCAATAGCGACATTGCCTGTTAGAATGAACAAGTCGGCCCAAGAAATTTTATTGCCATATTTTTGTTTAATCGGCCATAGCAGTCTACGGGCTTTATCAAGGTTGCCGTTGTCAGGCCAGCTGTTTAGCGGAGCAAAACGCTGTGTCCCTGTTCCAGCACCGCCGCGGCCGTCACCCGTACGATATGTGCCTGCCGAGTGCCATGCCATACGAATAAAGAAGGGACCATAATGACCGTAGTCAGCCGGCCACCAATCTTGGCTGTCTGTCATTAAATTGCGCAGATCCTGCTTAAGCGCCTGGTAATCTAACTTTTTAAATTCCTCTGCATAATCAAAATCTTCGCCCAAAGGATTCGATTTGCGGTCATGCTGATGAAGAAGGTTTACACTCAATTGATTGGGCCACCAGTCTCTATTTGACGTTCCACTAGATTTATGACTTGTCGCGCTGCCGTGCATTACAGGGCATTTTCCAGCATTAGCCGTATTCATTGAGTCCATATCAAATCTCTCC
>NZ_JBYTBS010000110.1:0-9366 GCF_058789495.1 Paenibacillus sp. FW126-R14
GCAATAAGGAGGGGGCTCAGGCTGGTGAAGACGATACTTGGGCTTAGGAGTTCCGACTGGTGGGAAATGATACTTGGGCTTAGGTGCTCTGACTGGTGGGAAACAATACTTCTGCTTAGGTGCTCCGACTGGGGGGTGACAATACTTCTGCTTAGGTGCTCCGACTGGGGGATGACGATACTTGTGATTAGGTGCTCCGACTGGGGGATGACGATACTTGTGATTAGGTGCTTCGACTAGTGGAGATTAGTTCTTGCCCTCAGGAACCCTCTCGAAGATCGACTTCGACGTCCCTATGTTGTACTTTTATTTTCGTATAAAAGTACAACATAGAGTAACGGCGTGGTGGTGGCGGCGGAGAGTAACAAGAAAGGAGCTCCGTCGAGTGGATGACAATACATACACTTAGGAGCTCCAAGCAAAAGCAGCAGTTGCACGCCCTTAACCTCAACTCAGCGCCATACTACAAACAAACGATCGCCTTAATCACCTTCGACTCCGGCTTCAGCCAAGTCTCAAACTCGCCGATCATGTCCTCGAAGGAGACACGATGCGTGATGTAGCTCTCGATGTCGATGACTCCTGTTTGCATCGCTTCATACACGGTGTCGAAATCATCCATCGTCGCGTTCCGGCTGCCCAGCAGCGTCAGCTCCCGCTTATGGAAATCGGGATCATGGAACGTGATGTCCGCCTTCACGAGGCCAACGTACACAAGCTTGCCGCCATGCGCGACAAGTCCGAAGGAGTCCGTCATTGACCGCGCGTTGCCGGTCGCCTCGAAAACCACAGTGGGCATATCGCCGTTCGTGAGCGCAGACAACTGCTCCTTCGGCTGCTGCAGCGCATTCACGGTATGATCGACGCCCGCCCACTTGCGGCAAAACGCCAACCGCTCGTCGTTGATGTCCATCGCGATAACATTCGCGCCAAACAGCTTCGCCAGGATCATGACGCCGAGTCCGATCGGGCCCGCTCCAATGACGAGCGCCGTTTCACCGGGGCGAAGCCCTGATCTTCGCACTGCGTGAGCTCCGATGCTAAGCGGCTCCAGCATCGCGGCTTGGTCAAGCGTTAGTCCCGCCGTTTTGATGAGATGGCTGGCAGGTATGGAAATCAGCTCTCTCATCCCTCCGTCCATATGCACGCCAAGCACTTTCATATCGGTGCAGCAGTTCGTATTGCCTTTGCGGCAAGCAATGCATGCTCCACAGTGCATATATGGAACGATGCTGACTTGTTCGCCAACCTGCAGCCCCAGGACTCCTTCGCCAACTTCTTCGACATAACCGGAGAGTTCGTGACCAAGCACGCGCGGGTAGCTGAAAAATGGCTGATTCCCTTTATAGGCGTGCAAATCCGTCCCGCAGATGCCGATCCTTTTGATCCGAACGATGGCTTCGCCCGCTTTTACTGCTGGTTCCTGCATCTCAACAAAGGCAAACCGCTCAATTTCCTCACAGACGATCGCTTTCATTCTAACCCTCCTATACGCAAGTCTTCTCGTTATATTCCGGTCTTCCGCTAATCCATGACTTATTGTGAATTGGCATCAAAATGTCCAGCACTTCTTGCAGCAGCCCGGCATCCATAGGCTCATCCGTCCATGCGATGTTTTTGCGGATGTTCTCCGGACTGGCCGTGCTGACCAGCGTCGTTGGTATCCGCTCGTTCGCCGTTGCGTACTGCACCGCCAGCTTCGCAATGTCAGCGCCCTGGCTTGCGCAGTACTCGGCAGCCTCCTTGCAGACGCGCTGAATGTCAGCCGGCGCCGGATGCCAAGCTGCTGCGGGTCTAGTGCTCAGCAGTCCCATCGACAGCGGCGATGCGTTAACCAATCCTATATCGTGCTGCTCCAACAACGGCACTATGTCCAGCAAGGACGTGTCATTCAACGCATAGTGACAGTAGGACAATACAGAATCGAGCTCTTTCACAGCCAGAGACTTCTCAAACACGGACAACGGCAATCCGGATACGCCGAAATAGCGGATTTTTCCAGATTGCTTCAAGGCATCGAGCGCAGGGAAAGCCCCCTCAGCAACCTCATCAAAAGCTGCAAATTCAATATCATGCAAATATAAAATATCAATATAATCCGTATGAAGCCGCTTTAAGCTTTCATCCACGCTGCGGATAATCCGCTCCTTCGAGAAATCGAACTCGGCGTCGCCATAACGTCCAGCCTTCGTCGTCAAAATAAAGCGGTCTCTGTCGAGTTGGGCAATCGCTTTGCCTAATACCGTTTCCGCTTTGGTTAAACCGTAATACGGGGACACATCAATCAGATTAATGCCTAGATCAACAGCCGTATGCACCGTCCGGATGCTCTCCTCCTCGTTCGTTTCACGGAAGAGAGAGCCAAGCGAGGAGGCGCCGAAGCTCAGTACGGAGACGTCCAGCCCTGTTTTGCCCAATTTACGATATTTCATAGTTTATAGAACTCCTTCGCGTTTAGTCCGAATAAACGGTCATTGTCATGCTGAGTCCAGGTTTCCGGCAAGGCGTGCGTCAGTACTCCGATAACTTCGTCATATTCTCCCGCGAGCAAACATACCGGCCAATCACTGCCGAATAAGACCCGCTCCGCCCCGAATACTTCCAAAATATGCCGGATATACATCGTAAAATCTTCGTTGACCCAGCTTGTATGGTTCGCTTCCGTCACCATGCCCGAAACCTTACAGTACACGTTCCGATGCTTGGCGATAGCCGTCATCTGACTTTTCCAAGGCTCGATAGCTCCATCAGCTATCCGCGGCTTCGCGATATGATCGATCACCGCCCGCAGCCCCGGAACCTGTTCCAAAAGCTCGATCACCGGCGCTAATTGCCCGGCTTTTACAAGCAAATCAACGGGAACGTCCTCCCCGGCAAAATATCGCAAAGCCTCAACAAAATGAGGCTCCAGAATCCGGTTCGCATCCGGCATTTCTTGAATCATGACCCGGAAGCCAACATATTTGGGATGTTGTTTGAATGCTGCATAGTGGAGCAGACATTCGGGGTCATTCAAATTAAGCCAGCCTACGACACCTGCTATGGTTTCCGATTCCTCGCTTAAAGACAGGAGATAGCTTGTTTCTTCCAGGGTTGGCGCCGCTTGAACAACAATCGTCTTATCCAACCGGTGCTTCTTCAAATGAGTCCATAGATCCCTTGGCAAAAAATCACGACACAAGGCCGGCAGCTCCGGACCGATCCATCCGTAGTCGCCCCGATCGATTTTCCAGTAATGCTGATGTGCATCGATCCGCATGGCATACCTCCTTATTTAATGAGCTGTTTGTTATCGCTTTCTTTCATTTTAACAGCATCTATCCTATAAGAAATATCGATTTCTAGCATATTTATACTGTTTTTTGATATCATTAGAAGACTCATACAGGGAAGGAGTGGTCTTATGCATCCGGTGCGCAAAATATTCGATACGAACGACGCTTTTCCGTTTTCTTTTGCCTATAAAAACACAAAAAGCTCGCAAAGCGAGCTTCCTGACCATTTTCACGACTGGTTTGAAATTGTCTATGTATACCGCGGCAAAGGCACCTTCTTCATCGACCATACTTTTTACGACATGAAGCAGGGCGATCTGTTCCTGATCCCCGGAAATACGATCCACCGGGCCACGCCTGACAAGGAAACGCCCGTTACGTCTACCGCCGTCTATTTTAGTTCCGGCATGATTCAGGCGCCGCAACTCGGCGATTCGTTCTCTTATTTGCACAGCTTCGAGCATGCAGCTAAGGTTCGCCATTACAAATTGGAGCTGGTGCTCCCGCAGCGTCAGCATTTGGAGCTCCATTTGGAGTCCATCCAGCGTGAGCTCAAGCAGACGAGCCCTGGCCACCGTCAGGCGATTTTGTTGCAGCTGCTTCAGCTGCTGCTTTTTTTGCAGCGGGATGTGGGCTCCGGTTCGATGCTGACTGCGGGCGACCCTCTAGTCGGCCCCGTTTGGATGAGGGAAATTCTGCTCTATATCGATCAGCATTTCTGCGAAGACATCGGTCTTGGAACGCTTTCGAAGCAAGCCGCCGTCTCGCCGGCTCATCTCAGCCGCGTCTTTAAGCAGTTGATTGGCATGAACATCACCGCCTATATTATGACCAAGCGGATCATTCGGGCAAAGCAGCTCCTTGGCGAAAGCGATGTCAACATCCGGCATATTGCCGAAATGTGCGGCTTCGAAAGCTTGCCCCATTTCCACGCCATGTTCAAAAGGGTGCTCGGCGAAACGCCTGCGGCCGCCCGAAAATCAATCAGATAACAGCGAAAAAAGTATACTTTTATCCTACTTGATGCTGCGTTTTATAATAGGCAAAAGTTGCTGCCAAGCCGTCCTTCAGCGTGAAAACCGGACTCCACCCGAGTGCGTGAAGCGCTGCGCGGTTATCCAACCGGCTGTGAACAATATCGCCGGTGCGGGCCGGCTCATAGGACGGACTAAAGCTGCTGCCGCAAATCGAACACATCACCCTCAGAAGATCATTGACACTCGTTTGTTCATTGCAGCTAATATTGAAAATACCGTGGCTGCCTTTGTTCAAGGCAGCTCTATTTGCGGTCACGATGTCCTTCACATAGATGAAATCCCGCGTCTGCTCCCCGTCGCCGTAAATGACCGGTTGTTCTCCTTCCAAAAGCTTGTCCACAAAGACGGCAACGACCCCGCCTTCTCCCTTAGGATCCTGCCTAATACCATAAACATTCGCGTACCGCAGGATGGTGTAGTCCATGCCATAAAGAGAAGCAAAAGCTTCTATGTAGTGTTCGGGCGTATGTTTGGAAATGCCATAAAAAGATAGCGGCTTGACCGGATGGGCTTCATCCACACTCAAATATTGCGGAGTCCCGTACACCGCAGCAGAGGAGGCGTAAATCAGTTTCCGGACGCCATGCTCCCGGCATTGCTCCAACAGGGCAATCGTCCCCAGAATGTTGATTTTGGCATCCAATAAGGGATTGGCCAGTGAAGTCTGCACATCGACTTGCGCCGCATGATGAATGACAACTTCCGGGCGCGCAGCCTTAAACACCGCGGGAAGTCCGCTATGAAGCAAATCCCCGAGATGAAAAACAGCCCCCGTGTTCACATTCGCTTTAAGGCCTGTAGACAGGTTATCCAATATATGCACACGATGCCCGGCCTGAACCAAATCATCGACAATATGCGATCCAATAAAACCGGCTCCCCCGGTTACTAAAATGTTCATGCAGACATCCCCCTTACTACTGCCGTAAACATCATATAAAAGGTTCACTCTACAGCATTTCCTTTAATCGACATATTACCATACTTTATTTTACGAAAAAATGAAAATAAAAGCTGCCCCGTTTTTTGAACTTGGCAGCTTTTTGAGAGATGGCAGTTTCGTTAATTTTTGAAAACACGATCATATAAAAAGTCGGCAATATGGACGGCTTCCATTTGTCCCTTGCGACCGTGCTTATCGATCCCCAGCTTCATTTGCAATAAGCAGCCAGGGTTGCTGGTCACTAGGAAGCTGGCTTCGGTTGCATTCACATTGACCATTTTGCCCTCGAGAATTTGATTGGCCATTTCTGGTTGCGTCACATTATAAATACCGGCTGAGCCGCAGCAAGAGCCCGCGTCCTTCATTTCGACAAAAGTAACGTTGCCTACTTCTTTCAGCAGTTGTCTGGACGGATTGCTGCCTTTCATTACATTGCGCAGATGGCAGGAGTCTTGATAGGTCACCCGGGTGGATGCCGTTCCGGCTTGCTGATCGGCGAAGCGCAGCGGACGTCCTTTTTCCACAAGTATGGTCGAAATATCCTTCACCCGCGCAGCGAACCACCCCGCAGCTTCCTTCCACTCCGGCTCATCGTGCAGCAAATGATCGTACTCGATCAGAATAGCGCCACAGCCGCCTGCATTGGATACAATGTAATCCACTCCGGCTTCTTGGAAAGCGCGGATGTTGTTTTTAGCCAGCAATTTGGCCTGATCGCTTTCGCCGCTGTGCGCATGGAGGGCGCCGCAGCAGTTCTGCGTCTCCGGAATGACGACATCGAAGCCTGCCTCGGACAGCAGTTTAACGGTTTTGATATTCGTTTCCGTGAACATCACATCCATCAAACAACCTCTAAACATGCCAACAGTGGCAATTTTTTCTCCTTTGGCCGGGATGAAGGTACCCAGGAGTTGGGTAATCCCTTTGCCCGAAGCGTCCGGGAGAATTTTCTCCATATCGGACAATTGTTTGGAAAATACGCCGACGACGCCTGTTTTGCGAACGACGGATTGCAGGCCTGATTTTTTATAAAAATGGAGACCTGAGCCTAACAGGCGCATTCTTTGCTGCGAGGGGAACAGTTCTTTGAACACCAGCTTGCGCACGCCGCGTATCCACCATCTATGCTGCTTCGTATGGGTTTCAACCGCATCGCGGGCCTGCTCAATTAACTGCCCGTATTTCACATCGGCCGGACAAGCCGGTTCACATGCGCGGCATCCTAAGCAGTGATTCATCTGATCCTCGAAGGAGATGCCCGGCTCCATAACGCCATCCACGGCTGCTTTCATGAGTGAAATGCGCCCGCGGGGGGATTCGGCCTCGATACCCGTTTCCTTAAACGTCGGGCAAACCGGAAGGCAGAAACCGCAGCGCATGCAGTTGGTCAATTGATCGTAATCCAGCTTCTGAATCAGCGTTTCCTGAAGCGTTGCTCCTTTAGCCACGGTCGATCACCACCCTGCGTCTGGATTCTTTGGCAAACATTTTGCCGGGATTGAGCAGATGATGCGGGTCGAACACGTCTTTAATCCCTTTCATCATCTCGATGCCGCTGCTTCCTACTTTCCATTCCAAGAAAGGGGCTTTCACCAGTCCAACGCCATGCTCGCCGGTTATCGTTCCCCCCATTCGAATCGCCGCTTCAAATATTTCTTCGAAAGCTGCCTCCACCCGGTGGATTTCATCGTGATCCCTTGCATCGGTTGTCGCTGTCGGGTGAAGATTGCCGTCTCCCGCATGCCCAAAGGTGCAAATCTGCACGCCATGCTTCTCTGCGATCCGGTTAATCTCCAGCACCATATCGGCAATTTTGGAGCGCGGTACGGTGGCATCCTCCAGGATCGTCGTCGGGCGCAAACGCGCAAGAGCAGTGAAGGCGCTGCGCCTAGCGGTCAGCAGCTTCAGCGCTTCCTCTTGATTGCTCGCGATGCTGACCTCATCCGCCTGCTCCTCGCGGCAAATTTCCGAGATGCGGGCAATATCCCGCTCTACCATTTCCATGTCGCCATCCTGTTCAATCAAGAGAATCGCCGCCATATCCAGCGGAAGACCAAGCTTGGCGAAGTCGTCCACCACGCGGATCGTCGGATTATCCATAAATTCCAGCGTTGCCGGAATGATGCGGTTTTCAATGATCTTGGATACGGTACGAGCCGCGCCGTATAAATCTTTGTACATCGCCAGCATCGTTTTCTTAAATTTCGGCGGTGGAACCAGCTTCAGCGTAGCTTCCGTAATCACAGCCAGCGTCCCTTCCGAACCGATCAGGAGCTTCGTCAAATCATACCCGGCCACGTCTTTCATCAGCTTGCCGCCTGTGCGCATGATTTCTCCGTTGGCCAGCACGCATTCTAAGCCAATCACATAATCCTTGGTCGTACCGTATTTCAGTCCGCGAAGTCCTCCGGAGCACTCCGCAATATTGCCGCCAATGGTCGAGATGGCCATGGAGCTTGGATCAGGCGGATAAAATAAGCCTAAGCTCTCGATATGCTCGATGAACTGCTTCGTAATGATGCCCGGCTGCACGGTCGCCGTGAGATTCTGCATATCGATATCGAGGATGGCGTTCATCCGGTGCATCACCATCACGATGCCACCTTGAACGGGAACCGTACCGCCGCAAAGATTCGTTCCCGAGCCTCTGCTGATAAGCGGAATGCGGTGCTCGTTCAGCACCTTCATAATCGCAGAAACCTGCGCCGTATCTTTCGGATAAATCACGCCGTCCGGCAGCGATTGGAGCATCGGTGTTCCGTCATAAGAGTGGGTAACAAGCGACTCCATGTCATCTTTGAAAAAAGCTTCGCCTACAATATTGAACAGTTGTTGTCTAATTTGGTTATCCAGCATAGCAGCCTCCCATGGGACTCTTTTAAGTGATCATGTGATCTGATGACTTTTCTTCTATTTTAGCTTATGATTGAATAGATGTATACATCTTTTATGGGGGAATTGGCATGGCATTTCAGCAGATTAGGCCGCAAAAGGGCTCGGAAATCGTAATGGGGCAGATTAAAAAGCAAATTGAGACGGGAACCTATGCACCGGGCTCCAAGCTGCCTACGGTAGTCGACCTTGCTGCGAGCTTTCAGGTCGGGCGCTCGACCATCCGGGAAGCGCTGAGCGCGCTTAAAGCGATGGGATGGGTCGATATCAGGCACGGCGGAGGGACGTTCGTCAGCAATCCTCTGCCCACGGATACTGCGCCCCTCTTCGATCAAGGCGAATCACTGCAAGAGGTGCAGGAAGTGCGCAGATTCATCGAGGCGGGCTGCGCGTCTTTGGCCGCAAGCCGGCGGACGGAAGCCAATGTCTCGGCGCTTCGGGACATTCTTCAGACGATGGAGAGGGCGCTGGGCAATGAGGAAGAAAGCGAGCAAGCCGACATTCGGTTTCACCTGGAAATCGCCAAAGCCTCGCATAATTCCCTCATGATCGGGATGATGGAGTCCTTGACAGAGAGGCTGCAGGTGAGCATGAAGGCTTCTCGCCGTCTGTGGTTTTTTGCTGAGCGCGCATCCGCTGAAAAGCTTCTTCAAGAGCATCGCGACATTGTTGATGCCATCGATGCCCAGAACGAAGCGCTGGCAGCGGAAAAAATGTCGCAGCATATTCATAAAGTCGATCAAGTGATTCAGAGACTTGCCAAAATCTCAACGGATGCTTCCTTATGAGGCGCCGCCTAGCACCTGATTCGGGATGATATCAAAATAGGAGTAGCCGTTGCTGCTCGATTCGGTGAAAACGTTCCACGGGTGGTATAGGGAAACTGTAGGACGCTATTTCGGAGAAAAACGGAGTTTTGCGTGCTAGAGGGGAAATGCAGGGTCTTATCTCAACGAAATAGGGGCGTTATCTGCTTCGAATGACAAAATAACGACCTGTATTTCCCTTTATCTGGCGTTAGGGCTATTTCCGTTGAAATAGCGCCTTGTAGTTCTCTTACTGCATGATATACCGAAGCAAATTGTGTGCAAGCCATTATAAACGAAAAAAGGCAAAACCATAAATGGTTCTGCCTTTTTGTGTGATGCGCGTAGAGGGACTTGAACCCCCACGGTCGCCCGCTAGATCCTAAGTCTAGTGCGTCTGCCAATTCCGCCAT
>NZ_JBYTBS010000111.1:0-9297 GCF_058789495.1 Paenibacillus sp. FW126-R14
GGGGTCGAACCACCGTAAAAAGCCACGACGTCGCTCGGTTCATTACACAGTATTGGAGGTTTTATAAGAATTTAAAAAGGCTATGATAAATTTTCATCATAGCCTGTGACCCGACCAGGGTCATGAATGTTTTTGTTTGATTGCATAGAAATTTATTACTTTTGTAAAATCGCACCAAGACGCTATTCCAAGCTCTTTCCATATGCTACGATACATCTAGGCCATGACCATTGGCTAATTATTCCAAGTACTGGAGGGATATGATGTTTAAGAGAAGTTTGTTTGGAATGAAGAGTTGGAAAGGCCTTGCACTGACGGCCGTCATGTCGGCGACTTTGTTGGGAGCTGTGCCGCAGGCACTTGCCGAAGGGCCGAATGACCCTGCGCCTTCGATTACGCCGACATCGCCAAACGGCAAGAAAGTGCTTTTCGACAATACGCACGGTCAAACGGCAGGCGCGGCTGACTGGGTCATCGACGGCGGCTTTTCCGATTTTGCCAATGCGCTTGGGAATACAGGCTACTATGTGAAGGAGCTGCGCAAAAGCACAGCGATTACGTTAGCCGATTTATCTGCTTACGATGTGTTCGTGATTGGGGAAGCTAACATTCCCTACAAAACATCGGAACAAAGCGCCATGCTGCAGTACGTGCAAGGCGGAGGCAGCATCTTCTTCATTGGCGACCATTACAATGCGGATCGCAATAAGAATCGTTGGGATGCATCGGAAGTGTTCAACGGTTACCGCCGCGGCGCGTGGACAAACCCTGCTGCAGGGATGAGCACAGAGGAAGCAAACTCAGCCGCCATGCAAGGAGTAGCCAGCTCCGACTGGTTAGCGAGCAATTTCGGCGTGCGTTTCCGTTACAATGCGCTTGGCGATATTACGGCGAACAACATTGTAAGCCCGTCCCAAGCTTTTAACATCACAAGCGGCGTCTCCACTGTTGCCATGCACGCAGGCTCAACCTTAGCCATTACAAACCCGAATAAAGCCAAGGGCATTGTGTATCTGCCGGCAACAACGACCAAATGGTCAAGCGCAGTGGATCAAGGTGTCTACAATGGCGGCGGTGTAGCGGAAGGGCCATATGTGGCGGTAGCGAAAGTGAGTGCCGGGAAAGCAGGCTTCATTGGCGACTCCTCGCCGGTGGAAGACGCGACTCCGAAATATTTGAAAGAAGAAACAGGCGGCGCCAAAACGACATATGCAGGCTTCCAGGAACAAAATGATGCAGTGCTGCTCGTAAACATGGTCAATTGGCTTGCTACGAAAGAAAGCTATACAAGCTTGACGCAAGTATCCGGCCTTACCTTAGATACAGCGACAACGCTGTATTCCTGGGAGCAGCCGGCGAACTCGACGGAACCGCAGGCTGAGCCTTGGGCAGCGCCCGCAGCAGGCTATAAGTGGTATGATCCATCGACGTTTAAACCCGGCTCTTACGGCTATACGTCAGGGACGAATACAACGGATCCATTCGCGTTCGTCCATCAAGCGCAATTACCGAATCATGCCGTTTTTCAGGTGAAAATTATCCTTAACGGATTAACCCCGAATTCGACGGTGACAGACTATAACCTTGGTATTTATAACGGTTCAGGGACACAATTGGCCAAAATTCAAAACAGCGACGGCACTTGGCCGTCCGCGTACGGGTACAGCGCGAGCTTCTCACTGACCGCTAACGCGAGCGGGCATGCGGAGAAGATCGTGAACGTGCAAATCAATACAACAGCTTCCGGGGCGGCGAACATGCGGTTAAGGCAGAACACGACCGCTAAATTTACGGAGGCTGTCACCATCGCCGATGTACCTGCACAACCGCTGCCGTAAAGAAGAAGAAAGACCTAGCAGGGATGCTGGGTCTTTTTTTAGTAGATAAGAAAGTATAAGTTTTATACTTTGCTTCGCATCTACCTTGACAAACGCGCTCGTCCTAAAAGGACGACGAAGTCGTTTATCCTGGTGACATTGAAGAATAGTTCTTGCTAACGGACAGAGAGGCCCTTATGCGATGGAGCAGGATATCTTCGAACATGTAACAGACACCAGCGCAGTTACTTGCCTAACTGGGGACTGATTTCGCCTTGAAATCGGTAAATAAGCACTCTGGTGTCCGTCAGCAGAGAGACGCTACGCTTTTCGCGAATATAACGGCCGCTGTGTCCGATTCATGGATAGGAATACTGGATTGAGAACTGAATCGGGGTAAGAGATAAGACAATCAGCACGGAACCGGAGACAAGGCCACATGCAGCAGTTATGACGGATTTAGTCACATTTGTATGTAGATATGGTGAAAAGGCCGAAATGTTGACATCGCTTTCTTGTCCCAACGAAATGTATTCGGTATACTACATTAGAGGGATTCTCATTTAATATTGCGGAGGGTGTTAAAATGTATCAAGTCATGATTTTTTTACATGTCATCAGTGCCTTGCTTCTTGGCGCATACGTAGTGTTCCCATTTATTGCAGGACGTGCCGCTTCACTGACAGGCGCTGCGCTTGAAGGCTTTATGGGTCTGCTGTCTTCGTTAAACCGAATTGGACAGTTTTCGTTGATTGTCACGTTCATCACAGGCGGCGCTATGGTTTCAAAAGTAGAAGTGTCCGTTCTTTGGATGGTGCTGGCCATTGTTTTGCTGCTTATCGTGGGAGCGGTGACAGGCATGATCGGCGGAAGAATCAAGAAGCTGGTTGCCAACGCCAAAGCAGGCAACAGCACGGCAGCGGATGCTGCGAAAATTAAAACGTTCAGCTGGATCGCTGCCGTAGCAGTAGTTGTCGCTATTTTGTTCATGACCAATCCTCAATTGTTGGCTTAATTTCGGTTTAAGAGACATACAGGACCATAGTTCTCTAATAAGCAAAGGGCTATCCAGCCGGTCTTCGCAGACCTTCGTGGATAGCCCATTTTGCTTTATTTGTTCGGATGCAAGGTGATTTCATCCAGCGTTTTCTCGAACGAGGCGCTCATATGCTCAAGGAAATACTCGACTTCCGGCATGTTCATTTTCTTCAAGCTCTCCAGAATTTGCTGTTTGGCGACAACGAACTCCCGGTTGCCGGTCGAAAGCTCTGTTAAGCATTTGATATAGGCTTCAAGCAAGTCCGCAGCCTTCACCCAGCGGTACAGCTCAGGATCCGGGTCCTGAATCAGCTTGCGGTAGATGCCGCTAATTTCCGGCGGGATCGTTTCAATGAGCCGTTCTACGGCGACATCTTCGATTTCGCGGAAGTTGCGCAGGATCTGCTCATTGTTGTGCTTCACGGGCTGCGGAATGTCTCCCGTTAATACTTCCGAAGCATCGTGGAACAAAGCGATGGAGACAACACGATCGGTAGGTACGTCGCGTCCGTAAACCTCGTTCGCGATGGTGCAAAGCATATGCGCGATGGTGGATACGTAGAAGGAATGCTCAGCTACGGTATCTCTGCGCATGTTCCACATGAGACTCCAACGATCGATATATTTGAGGCGGTATAAATAAGCAAAAAAATGATGATTCATCGTATTCTTGACTCCTTTGATGTTATTTCACGCTCGGCGCCACCCGCACAGCCACCGTTCCGGTGGCCGGGGTGTAGACGAGCGGCTGCCCGATCAGCGCGCTAAGATCGTCCAGCGCGATCGTGACCTGCCCGTGCTCCCGCAGCACGGGCTGCCGCAGCTTCACGCGCGCATTGCCGCGCGTGGCCACAGCCGCATTCACCTGCAGGGTGAATGCCTCTTGCCCGAGGCGGAGGCGCAGCGCTCCGCCTTCCGCACTTGCACTGCCGCCGAGCTGCGCTGCGGCGGCGGCAGCATCTACGCGCAGCGGGGCGCTGCCCGGCTGCGCCATAACACGGCGCTGGATCGAGCGGTCGAGCAGCTCCGGCGTGATGCCGGGGCTGCCCGCGTTGATCCGCGGAATGAGCAGATGGTCGGCGCTTCGCGTCGCCATCTCGGGGGAGATCGTGAAGGCGTAGCGAATGCCCGCCTGCTGGATCAGTTCCGTCGCCTCAGGCGACGTGATGCCGTACGGATACGCCATCACGTCGAGCGGCGCGTCCGTCAGCCCGGCAAGCTTGCCGACACAGGCCTGGGTATCCTTCAGCACCCGCTGCTTGTAGGCGTCGCCGCCTTCCCCGTCCAAACGGCCGACAAACGCCGCTTGGCCATTCGGCAGCTTGTGATGCAGGTTATCGGTATGGCAGCCGATATCGATGAAATTCGTTGCATGAGTCATTTCCCTGATCTGATCTTTGGACATCGAGGGGATATAGGATCCCATCGGATTGGCTAAATCAGTCGTGATGACAAAATTGACAGCGGGAACCCGCAAGCTTTTCAAAATCGGATAGGCCCCTGTATAGAAGCTCTGATACCCGTCATCGAAAGTCACGAGAACTGCGTTGGCAGGGACGGTGGCCCCAGCCATAAACTGCTTGAATTCATTCAAGGAAATAAAATGATAGCCTTTGCTCAGCAGAAACTGCAGCTGATCTTGAAACAATTTGGATGTAATCGTGCTGGAGCTTGTATCGGTGTCATGGATATGATGATACATAAGAACAGCAACTTGATCCTGATAGTAGATATCTTGAGATCGCTTGGCCTGAAGGGGCGTAAGCAGAAGCGTGAGCCCTATCAGACTCAGCAGAATCGTGATCCCGATTCTTTTGGACATGTCAGCGTAACTCCTTATATGGTATAATAGTTTGTAATGATTATTAGTTGTAAGTCGAAAGGAGCCATTTTTAGTCATGCAGCATTTCTATCAAAGCGTCTACGATTTAATTGTCGAAACGTCCACAAACCTTCCGGGTGATGTGCGTCGCGCGGTTCAAGCCGCAAGTGAGAAAGAAGACAAAGGAACTCGCTCAGCGCTTTCCCTTTCCCGTATTGCCGATAACATTCATATGGCGGAATGCAATGTCTCTCCGATTTGTCAGGATACAGGCATGCCAACGTTTATTATACACTGTCCGGTTGGGGCAAACCAAATTATTATGAAGAAGCAAATTCTCGAAGCTGTCGCGAATGCGACCAAAGCAAGCAAGCTGCGCACAAACTCGGTAGATTCCTTGACCGGCGCCAACACGGGCGACAATCTGGGACCTGGGACACCGGTTATTCATTTCGAGCAGTGGGAACGCGATGAAGTTGAAGTGAAGCTGATTCTTAAAGGCGGCGGCTGTGAAAACAAAAACATTCAATACAGCTTGCCGGCTGATCTTGAAGGCGTAGGCAAAGCCGGGCGCGATTTGGACGGCATTCGCAAATGTATTATGCACGCCGTGTATCAAGCGCAAGGGCAAGGATGCAGCGCAGGCTTTATCGGCGTTGGCATCGGCGGCGACCGGACAAGCGGATACGAACTGGCGAAGCATCAATTGTTCCGTCACGTCGACGATGTGAACCCGCATCCGGAGCTGCGTAAAGTCGAAGAGTACGTCATGGAGCATGCCAACACGCTCGGGATCGGTACGATGGGCTTCGGCGGCCAAGTAACGCTGCTCGGCTGCAAAGTTGGCGTAGCGAACCGCTTGCCGGCAAGCTTCTTCGTGTCCGTGGCTTACAACTGTTGGGCATTCCGCCGTCAAGGCGTGCTGCTCAATCCGGAAACCGGCGAGATCAACGGCTGGTCCTATCCGCGAGGCAGCGAAGTGTCTTTCCAAGAGGCTTTTGAAGCTAGCGCAGAAGCGGCTAGAAATATGAAGGAAGAGGACCGTCGCGAGATCGTTCTGACGACTCCGATTTCGGAAGAGCAAATCCGCAGCCTGAAAGTCGGCGACGTAGTTGTTATTAACGGCACCATGCACACAGGACGCGACGCGCTGCATAAGTATTTGATGGATCATGACGCTCCGCTTGATCTGAATGGGGCGGCCATTTACCACTGCGGTCCCGTTATGAGCAAAGATGAAGCCGGCGAGTGGCACGTGAAGGCGGCTGGCCCGACGACAAGTATTCGCGAGGAGCCTTACCAAGGCGAGATCATTAAGAAGTTCGGCATTCGCGCGGTTATCGGAAAAGGCGGAATGGGGCCCAAAACGCTGGCAGCGCTCAAAGAACACGGCGGCGTTTACTTGAATGCCATTGGCGGAGCCGCACAATACTATGCGCAATGCTTTAAGAAAGTCGAAGGCGTGGACTTTATGGAATTCGGTATTCCTGAAGCGATGTGGCACTTGGAGACAGAAGGCTTTGCTGCGATTGTAACGATGGATTCGCATGGCAACAGTCTGCATGCGGATGTTGAGAAGAACGCATTTGAGAAATTGTCAGCGCTGAAAGAGCCTGTATTTAAATAAATATGGCCTTGAGGACCGTACATTTTATTTCCTTTACAAATAAATAACTGGATTAGGCACGGGAGAAAGGGTTACTATGTAGAGTAGCCCTTTTCTTTTTTTACAGACTTGATCTATCGGAGGCCAGAGAACCAGATGACCAAATTCCGTGCCAAACTAACGTTTATTATGATTGTAATGATCGGTTGTTCGATGCTGATTGCCGGTATTTTTATGGCTAAAGTGCTTGAGGATTCTCATGTGAAGTCCTTGGAAGACAATATGGAACGCGAGCTGCGTGTCATTGTGGCTACAGGGGACTGGAGCAGGATCGGATCAGAGAATGAGCTGATGGTTTACTTTTCCCAGCAGGCCAAACGGATTAAGTCCGTAACGAATGAACGGCTGACTTACGTTCGTACGGACGGGAAGGTGATCGGCGACTCCGATCAAGAGCCTGGACAAATGGACAATCACTTGACCCGTCCTGAAATTGCTGCGGCCGCTGCTAGTGGAGTAGGCTATTCTACAAGATACAGCGACACCCTGAAGGAGAAAATGCTGTATGCCGCCGTTCCGGTAAAAAATGAGGCGAAAGCAACGATCGGCTTCCTAAGAATTTCGATGAGCCTGGAGCAGGTGGATAAGTCAATCCGCAGCTTATGGTATTTTCTCATTGTCGGATTGCTCGTCTTGTTCCTGATTGCCGGGTTGGTCAGCTACCGCATTGCTAAGGGGATTACCCACCCTATCGAGAAAATGACGAAAGTTGCTCAGCAAATTACGAATATGAATTATGAATCCCGGGTACCCGCCTACAGCAATGACGAGGTTGGTCAGCTAGGGCTTGCCATTAATCGCATGTCGGAGAGCTTGCAGCAGCAAATGGCCCGGATTCGGGAAAATGAGCGCAGACTTCAAGGCGTCATGGAGAATATGCTGAGCGGGATTATGATGATCGACCGGGACGAGCGGATTATGCTGTTAAACCCCTCTGCCGAAAATATTTTGGGCTTTTCTTCGCAGGAACTGTTGGGGAAAAGGTACAATGAAGCGAAGCAGCAGTTCGAGTTTACGAAGCTCATTCAGGAATGCATTGAAACGCGCGAATCGATTCGTGACGAAATGATCTTCTATTATCCGGCTGAGCGCATTCTGGATATTCACTTAAGTCCAATTGCCCATGAGGACGAAGAGTGGTCCGGCGTGCTCATCGTCATTCATGATATTACAGCCGTCCGCAGACTGGAGCGGATGAGAAGCGAGTTTGTTGCCAATGTGTCTCATGAGTTAAAAACGCCGATTGCTGCCGTTAAAGGGTTCGCCGAAACGTTGTTAGCTGGCGCGCTGAACGATAAGGAGACAGCGGTGTCGTTCCTGCAAATTATTTTTGACGAAAGCGAGCGGCTGAACCGGCTAATCGGGGATATTTTGGAGCTGTCCAAAATTGAATCGAAGCGCATTCCGATGAATTTTTCGCCGATTTATTTGCCGGAGTTTTTGGAGAGGTCCCTTCATGTACTGCGTAAAGAAGCGGAAAAGAAACATATTGAGCTGAGCATGCAGGTCGACGAAGACATGTATATTGAAGCCGACGAGGACCGGCTGCGTCAAATTATTATCAACCTTCTCTCCAACGGGATTGCATATACGCAGGACGGAGGCAAGGTCAAGGTGCGTGTAGAGCCGCTCGATCCGAATAGCGACGGCGATTATGAACGGCTTCGTTTAATTGTGTCCGATACGGGAATGGGGATTCCGAAGAAAGATTTGCCGCGCATTTTCGAGCGCTTTTACCGGGTAGACAAAGCTCGTTCGAGAAGCTCAGGCGGTACCGGGCTCGGTTTATCCATTGTGAAACATTTAGTTGAGCTGCATAAAGGGACAATCCGCGTGGATAGCGAAGTCGGTATCGGGACAAGATTCACCATTGAATTGCCTGTTATACACTAATTTACATGGCGATAACGCAATATTTACATTCGCTTTACAAAATTGTGTTATTATATAGGGTGTGCAATGTTAATATACTGTAAATACGGGGGATCCCATGGCACAAAAAATATTAGTTATAGAGGACGAGCCTACCTTAGCTCGCTTGCTATCGTACAATCTATCCCAGGAAGGGTACCATACAAAGGTCGTGGATCATGGCGGCGACGGGCTTCAAGAAGCGCTTCAGCAGTCTTATGATTTAATTATTCTAGATATCATGCTGCCTGGCTTGAACGGTTTTGAGGTACTGGCTAAGCTTAGGCAGAAAGGGAACAGCACACCAGTCATCATTCTAACGGCCAGGAATGCCGAGGATGAGGTTGTGCAAGGCTTGAAGCACGGCGCGGATGATTATATTACGAAGCCGTTTGGCGTAGCGGAATTGCTGGCCAGGGTATCCGCCGTACTGCGCAGAACGCAGTCAGAGGATGCCGCGGTAGACAAGCAGGGAACGAATGAGAAAGTCATTCAGGCCGGCGAGCTGTACATTTATCCGGAGAAATACGAAGTGGTGCTGAATGGGGAATCTATTCCATTGCGACCTAAAGAGTTCGAGGTTCTGCTGTATCTTGTACAGCGGCCGGGTGTCGTTGTAACGAGAGACGACCTCATGAACATTGTTTGGGGATTTGATTACATCGGAGGACAAAGAACCGTAGATGTTCATGTAAGTTCTCTTCGCAAGAAGCTGGAAATGAATCAGCAATCGGTGCAAATCGATTCGATCCGGGGCGTCGGATACAAACTGGTAGCGACAATTATCAAGAAATAAGGAGCCCAGGGTGCTGATGGTACAGCTGCCCGGGCTTTTTTTTATGAAAATAATGTCTTTGCTTCCTGAGTTGACCCCGAAAAAATGGACATAGCAAACTAGACCTACCTATATAGGCAGTTCTTAATGACGTTAATGTTTGTAGGTTAAGCAGGCTTTACTGAATATCCTTTGGCCTCTAGTTGACGAATATACATGGCTTCGCGATTAAGCTCACGTTTTAACTTCCACTGTTCTAAGTAATCGT
>NZ_JBYTBS010000112.1:0-9150 GCF_058789495.1 Paenibacillus sp. FW126-R14
TTTTGCCTTTCCAAGCAGGAGTTCCACCTGCTAAATTACACGACTTTACCATTGGTCGCTCGCGCCCTGTAGTTCCCGTTTTTACCCTCAACCCATGGGTGGGCGGTTTCAAGTGCGGGGAGTTGTCTGCTCGTGGAAATACGAGCCGAAGGAATCCTACGTCTCATCACGTTTCGGACACAGCAGCCGTTATTTTTGCAAAAAGAGGCGTGTCTCTCTGCGAACGGACACCAGAGACCTTATACGCCGATTTCGGGGCGAAATCAGCCCTAAGTGAACCAGTAACGGCATTGGCGTCCGTTACATGCTCGAAGAGGTCCTTTTCCATCGAATAAGGGTCCTTCTGTCCGTCAGCGAGGCCCCCTTTAATGTAAAAAAGGAGTACTCTCTGCGATCGCAGAGAATACTCACTTTTTCGGTAACCTCGAAGGTTCTCTTCTATTCCTCTTCTAGAATCACTTGCCGTAAGAACCAGCAGCGAATGTTGATGGATCCCACCATTTGTAGCCTGGATCTGGAGCAGCCCATGGCTCAGCTAGAGGCTCAATCGATTGTTGAGGAATTTCGTTCTCTTTGCCCGAAGTAATCAAAGGCGTTTTTTGATCCAAAGTAAGCCCCTGAACTTGGGCTAGGCTTGTATAGTTTTCTTTTTTGCCTAACCATTCAATAACGTTTTGCAGCAAGATAGCATCGCTTTCTTCCTTGTATCCGTCATAAGTCGTTTTGGTTTTGCCATTGTCTTCCCGCTTATACTTAGGTGTGATATCCTCTACCGCTGAAGAATCCCCGATAAATGCCGCTTTTCCCTTACCTACTTTAGAAACCGCAACATAAGGACCTTCATCGATCCCTCCGCCATTGTACACAGCCTTGTCTACAGGACCAGTGGACCATTTCGGAGGATTTTTCGGAACATAAACAATCCCTTTAGCTTTATTAGGATCTGTGATGGCCAACGTGCTGCCTGCATGCATAGCTACTGATTTTACATTCTTTGTGATTCCAAATGACTGATCTTGCGCAACAATAATATTTGCACTTAAATCGCCCAATGCATTGTATCTGAATTTGATTCCGAAGTTGTCAGATAACCAGTCGGAGCTTACAACGTCCTTCATAGCATTGGAATTTGCTTCTTCGGCGCTCATACCTTTGGCAGGATTGTCCCAAGCTCCCCGACGATAGCCGTTATAAACTTCAGAGCCATCCCAACGGTTCTTATTGCGGTCTGCATTATAATGATCGGCGATGAAGAAGATAGAACCGCCTTTCTGAACATATTCCAACATAGCAGCCTGCTCAGAAACTTTGTAAGGAACATTGGATTCTGCGGTCACAAAGATATCGTAATCTTTCAGATCATCATAAGTCATCAGCTTGGTTTGACGTAATTCTTTGACGAAATACCCGGCATTCGCAATCCCGTTGGCAAAGTCGGAGAACGCCCCGTCAATAACCCAGTCTGAAGCTCCTGTTGTGTTTCCGTGGGCATTGTCGAATAGAACCTTTTTACCGTTTGGCGTACCTTTAGCAGCAATCGTCGGAGCCGGATCTTTCGGGCCCTCCGCAAAGATAGCGTAAGGAACCACTACTGCAGTTACAGTTAATGTCAGCGCGAGTGTGACAGTAACGGTTAATTTTGAATATGGCTTAGATAGTAGTTTCATAGAATCCTCCTGATTACCCTTTGATAAGAACATCGTCTAGCGCAATGTTACCCGCACTTTTAAAATAACTGAACTCTATTTGTGTAATTCCCGCCGGTAAAGTTCCATCTGCGACTTTGTAGGTATAAGTTAAACCATTTACTGCGGTAGGTAATGGTTTAATTGTTGCAATTGTCACCCACGTGCCATTTTGTAAACCTTTAATCGTTAATGAACTATTCGCGTCTGTAGCTTGTCCCTTTAACCAAAAGGAAAGTTCTGTCGCTGAAGTCGTTAATACCGGTGTTAGTATGGTATCTCCACTGTTCGTAATTTTAAGCGACGGCGAACTAGTTCCGTAGTTTGTCGCTGAAGTATAGGTTTGGAAAGTGATAGCATTGATGCCATTGCTGAATTTCCAACCAGTCGGTGCAGTACCGCCCGCAGTAAAACCTTCATTGATCAGAATGCTTGGCGTGGTCACCGCCGCATCCGTCTTGGCTGTCGCTATATTGGAATTCCCTGCATAGCTGCCGCCTGTAACAACCAGTTTGAACTGATAGCTAGTATCTGCCGTTAGATTGATGGCTTTAGCGGATACGGAAGTGGAGCTAAGGTTAAGTTCCGTCGTTGCAGGCAACCAATTGGCTCCATTGTCTTTGGAGTATACTATTTGGACAACAGTTGCTCCTGTAGGTGCCGTAAAGCTGAAGGATACCGTAGTCGCTGTATGTGCCGTTGCGCTCAAATCGGAAATCGCAACTGGTGCAGCAGCATCCGTTTTTACATTGACGATGTTGGAATCCCCTGCATAGCTTCCACCAGTAACAGCCATTTTAAAGCTATATGTGGTGTTTGGTGCAAGATTGATTGCTGTTGCTGTAGTGGACGCAGCACTCAGAACTGCATCCGTTGTTGCTTTAGTCCAAGTTGCTCCGGAGTCTTGAGAATAAAATAATTCGACTAAAGTTGCTCCTGCAGGTGCTGTAAAACCGAAGGAAGCCGTTGTAGTCGTATGACTTTTGCTCACTAGATCATTAATTGGATTGGTTGGAATTGTGTTGTCAGCAACGATTGCCGAAATCGAGCTTTTCGCTGCGACACCTGTCGTTGTTCCAGCGCTTGCAATAGGCGTAACTTCAAAACGCAGTGCTTTACCTACATCCGCTTGCTGAACAACATAAGTTTTGCTTGTCGCGCCAGCAATGACTGTTTCCGTCGAGCCATCTACTTGATACCACTTAAATGTGGAGGTACCTTCTACATCATTCTCAGCATCCGCGTAGTTGTATGAGCCTGTTAATGTCTGGCCGACTTTGGCTGTACCGGTTATTTGTACATTAGAAGCAGTTGGAGCTGCGTTTGGTACGGAATCCCCGCCAACAAATTCAATTTTTGCATAGTCACTGGAGAAACCTTTTTTGCTGGAATATGCGCTGTCTATGATTTTCCCAGTAATTCTTACTTTTTTATTAGCAGCTTTTGCCACACTGTAATCTCCATTGCGATCGCCATTTGCAAACTTAACAATCAGAGATGTACTGCTGTTTGTCCCTACCTTATCATCCAAATAGATGCCATACCCTGCATATTGCGAATTTGCTTCTACATTCTGGATATAGCCTTCTACAATGATGGATGTTCCGGAAGCTGTAGCCATTGCCTGAGCAACCGTTAAAGCAGCCGGAGCTTCAGTAATAGTCAAAACTAATTTAACTGTCGCTGAATACAATGAAGTTGAGCCCACAAAATTGAACGTTCCCGCAACGCTGGTATCTACTGTCGAAGGATTCCATACCACATCCAACTGAGTCGTGGTACCATCGCTCATATTAGCCTTCGCTTTTGCAGGTAAGGAATATGCAGTTCCTTTGCTGATGGAGGCAGCGATATCATTGAAGCTAACTACGGTCAGAGCTTCTGTTTGTGCTTTAACGACTACTGCAAAAGTTTTCACTGCTTGTGTACCATTTTTGCTGATCGTAGCTGTTAACGTTACATTTGCGTCCGGATCACCCAGCATAGGTCTTTTGATAGCACCATTCGTTCCAAGCACTGCTGGCTTATCAGATCCCCATACAATGGTTGTTCCATTCAAACCGGAAGTCGGCAGATTTAATGCTGTTTTCACATCACTTAAGCTTGTATTCAATTGTTTGATACTATTGTCCGTTAAGGCAGTGGCAGCACCGTCAACAGCCTCGCTATCAGTCATGGATCCTGGATTCACGACTAGCACGTAGGCAGCATCACTTGTGTAGCCTACCGATGACGCAATCACTTCTAAAACAGTTCCTTCTGGCTGATTCGTGATGGATACGCTGAAAGCACCTGTGACACTATCTGCAACAGCTGTACCAAGCACTTGTTGTCCTGTATTTACAGTTACTGTTGTCCCAGCTTTCGCTGTTCCTGTTACGACTACATGGTTAGCTTTAACCGTGTTTACTTGCGGCTTTTGCTGTCCTTTGATGACACGGATCGTAATCTCTTTGGTATCGCTGACAGCACCTTTAGTGATCGTAGCAACTAATGTAACATCTGTGTCCGACTCGATATCAAAACGATTTACAGAACCTGTAGCGACATTTACGATCGTGGATTGAGCACTATTTTTCAATGACCAAGTGACCGAAGTGCCATCTGTTCCAGCAACAGGCAAGTTGATTGAATTGTCTAATCCCGTATAGTTCAAAGTCAATGCTGTCTTGGCATTAGCCACAGCTTCTTGATTGGATACTGTTTCAGGAAGAACGGTTACCAGGAAATCTTTTGTACGGGAAACTAATCCTTTACGAATTGTCGCCGTTAAAATCGCTTGTCCATTGGCTTGTCCTTTGCTAGGACGAGTTACGACACCAGCGTTAGTGACGACAGAAGGATTATTAGAAACCCAAGTAATCGTTGAGCCGCTTGCTCCTTCAGATGGCAAATCCAGATTGCTAACAACTGCGTTGAGGTCTTCAAATACGATTCCTGCAGTGTCAGCTAATACAGCGTCCTCATCAGACACGCCGCCAGATTTCGTAATATCTGCATTTGTACGTGGCAGCAGCTGCGGGTTGTTCGAGAAAATGGATACAACTCCCGTTACATCTACTTTATCGCCAACGACAATACCTGAAGTCGTAACGCCAAATCTTGTTAAGTATACTTCATAGCCCGGAGAAACAGTTCCAATAAAGAATTTAGGTGAAGTGCTTATAACCGGAACGTTTTTCACAGTAACGATTTGTCCTTGTTTTGCTGCAAGATCACTTAGATTAACTATAGCAGGAGCAATAGGAGCGTTCTTATTGGTTTTTGTAAATTCTCCCTCAGTAAGCTCTGCTTCGCCGTTGTATGTTAATCTTTTACCTTTTGTGATCTCAATTTCATCACCGATAGCTACTGGCGTTTTCGTTACAGGATTGAACACCAGAATTCCGCCGGTACCATCCTGTACGTAGAAGTTGTTTGTATTCGTACCTGCTGTATAAGGTGCGGAGATAACTGTTCCTTTAATAACTCCTGTCAAGGACTCGTTATCCGCTTGTGCTCTGAAGCTAGCTATTGAACGAGAGTCCGGATTAACCGCAGGCTCCGCAACGAAATCTCTGGAAGTCCTGGTACTCTCTTTTTTACCGGTTGATTTCACACTAACGAATACTTGGCCTGCATCAGTCCCCAGTTGCGGAATGGAAATTGTCAAGCTAGTTTGTCCCGTTGCAACTTGTCCGCTTCCAAGGGATGTCTCTCCTGTAGAGGAACCATATACCGTTACTAAATCACCTTCAGCTAATCCTTCTACAGTTACTGTATCCGCAGTCCCGACAGGGTTGTTTACTACAGAAATTTGTGCTGCACTAGGCGCAGTAGTAATTTGCTCGACTGGATCTCCGCCATTGCCTGGGTTGTCGCCACCATTGCCCGGATTGTCTCCGCCATTGCCTGGATTGTCTCCGCCATTACCTGGATTGTCGCCACCATTGCCTGGGTTGCTGCCGCCATTACCTGGGTTGCTGCCACCATTGCCTGGGCTGCTGCCACCGCCTGAGTTGCCGCCACCGCCCGAATTGCTGCCGTTTTCTTGGCCTGAAGATTTGTCGACAACTTGATCGCCAATTGTAGCCTTAACATTGGTACCAATTGTATATGAAGTTGGCTTTGTTCCTATCGTTACACCATTGACATTAATAGCTGCTTGTTTAATCGTTCCTTTTCCCGAAACTTGAGCAGCGCCATCCAGCGTAAGCGTATCAACACTCGTGTCAGCAGCCATCGTAATTGCTGAACCTTGACCCGATGAAGGAACATTTAAGCTGTTAATAGCACCTTCAACTAATTCAACCGATGATTTGCCTTTCAGACGAATCAAATCAAATACGCCGGCAAGCTGAACAGTACCTGGAGCATTGATGTCTACATTTTTAAAACCTTTTTCAGTTGTAGAAAGCTTATTTTCTTCCAATCTGGCTGATGACAGCACTTCCGTTTCCTCAACAGAAGTAGCGCCTTCTGCTACGATACGAACGTTGGGTTTTACCACTTTCAACTGATTAATTTTACTATCATTGATATGGATAGAATGCGTGCCGCCGCCTTTAACGACGGTTTGGCCTTTAACAGCCACTTTGCTTAAGGTTACATCGCCTTGCCCCACTTCTTCGGCCACTACTAACTTGCCGTCGACAGCAACATCTTTCAAATCTGCGCCTGAAGCCGTAACAATAACATTCCCTTTAATCTTCTGGCCAGCAAATGATTTGGCTTTATCCACAATGGTCGTCTCGGCTGACACATTCCCTGCACGATCCAGGGACACGATTGCTTCTGCACGGCTTATTAAACCAGTCGGTTTAAATAGGTCTCCTGGGTAGCCATTCATATACCCTGCCTGAACGACGGATTCAATGGGAGCTTTACTCCAAGCTGCCATCTGCAAGGAATCTACGAAAGCCTTTGGCGCGTTAGAAGTACTTGCAAGCGGAAGCTTCTTAATCCGGCTTACAATGACTGCTGCCTCTTGACGTGTGATCGTTTCCAGCGGTTTTATAGTGCCATCTTCATAGCCTTCAATATAACCAGATGCCTTTGCTATAGCCACATCGGCATAGAACCAGTCTGAAGTGGATACATCTTTATATTTAATGTCAGCTTTCGCCGTAAAATTAAAAGTTCGATTAACCAATGCCATGAATTCAGCTCTAGTTATACTGTTGTCCGGTTTAAAAGTGCCGTCCGGGTAACCCTCAGCCAAATCTAACGCTGTCCATACGGCAATCTGATCCTTAGCCCAATGCTTCGACAAATCAGAGTTCGATGCGGCGTAACTTGCCTGAGGTAAAACCATTACATTAGGAACAATAAGTGCAGTGGCAATACAAAAATTAAGCACCTTTTGAAATTTTTTCAAGAGTCTATCCCGCCTTCTACTTTTTTTGATTTCAGACAAAATGGTATTAGAGCATCCATAGTCCTACTACATTCGTATATTCGCAAGAGCCTCCTTTAAAGTTAGCGTAGGACTTTAGGTGGATGTACCCACACGCATTTTTTAAAGATACCAATGAATTATATCAAGTACGAAAGAAATTACACGTTAAGTCTTTGTAAAAATGCTGCTAAAACCATCATTAATATTGTGGATTTCGTCATTTCCTACTGCCAATGCTGCATCAAAACGGCAGCCATGGACGAATGATGAAGTCCTTGACTGCCGTTTGTATGAAAGAATGTTTATCTAATTGTAGGAATGAAAACGACTCGCTGCCCGTTGTTAGAAGGGGCATTCCAAACATCCTCCACTTTGGAAAGCGGGAATGATGCCAAATTTACCGTTAGCTTGCCAGTTGCAATAGCGTCAATAAGCGCTGGGAATTCAGCTATATATCCTGCAGTCGTGACCGAGCCCTGACCACTTCCCAATAGTTGGAAGTTGGCGGATCGAAGAGCGACCGAAGGCACGGCAGCCGTAGGACCAGCGACAGAACCAATTTGGATCCAAGTCAAAGCCCGGCTTCGGTCCGATCTTTTTGTCAGCATAGGAAGCATCGCAAGTTCGGCCGGTTTTCCCCATAGATAATCGATAACGACATCTACTTCTGACGCCGCCTCTCCGAGCCGCTCAGCTGCCTCTTCTGGATCCCCGGCAAGGGAGACAACAGCGTCGGCGCCTAGCGCAGCTAGAGAATGGAGACGCTCCTGATCTCTTCCAGCACCGATTACTTGACTTGCGCCAAGAAGCTTGGCAATTTGGACAGCCATCTGCCCTGAATTTCCAGTAGCGCCGAGCACAAGAACCTTATGCCCTGGCCTGAAATCAACCCGGCGCTGCAAAGCTACCCACGACGACATAGCCGGGTTCATTGCTGCAGCAATGAGCGCAGGATCAGCTCCCTCGGGTAAAGGCACGCTGCGGCGCAGGTCAATGACTGTCTTCTCTGCAAATGTGCCAAACGAGGTATCCGGCACTACGAAATATACCATTTGACCGTCCGGCAGCCGCCCAACTCCGTCAATTCCAGGAATTAGCGGCAATTCGTCTGTACTTGTGTAGTGGGAACCATTTGCCTGAGACCGCACGCGAGTGTGCAACCCTGCGGCTAGCACGTCGGCAAGTATTTCATTCATACCGGACGGCTGCGGATCATCAAATACTTCATATTTGGGAGTTGTATGAAAAGAACGCACAACAGCAGCATACATAATAAGACCTCCTATCGCGACTTTACGCGCACACTTAGTTTGCGATACAAACAATATAGTTTGTTTCACGTATTAAGTCAATGGCTTCTGTGGTATACTAGTAAAAGAATTATCCAAACTACATGGTTTTCGCGCCTGTTGTGCGAAACCAACTAAGTCCGGAGTGACAAATTTGAACATTGACTCATCCAACATTCACAGCGATCTCTCACTTGTAGATAGCATGGTCCAATTCTCGCACCTTATCCAGTCCACTATCAGCCGGGTTGGAGCCGGCCACGAACTTTCGCTCATTCAGATTAGACTGCTTGGAATTCTACGGGATCGGGAACCGACCATGCAGCAGCTCGCTCAGTATCTCAACCTCGACAAGTCCAGCATTACCGGCCTAATAGATCGCGCTGAACGTCGTGGACTCGTCGAACGTACGGTAGCTCCTAACGACCGGCGGGGATTCAATGTGAAAATAACCCCTGCCGGCATGCAGCTCGTTCAAGTGGTCGGTCCTGAGATAGAGCGTCAAATCCATGCTGTCATCGAAGTTCTGACTGAGACTGAACGCTCACAATTCACAGCCCTTGTGGCCAAAATCTTAGAATCGGCCTCCTCCGTTTGATATCCGCCTGATCGAAGGGAACTCCGTTCCCTTATTTTGGCGAAAAGTGGAATATCGGGCATCCGAGGGGAGCATACAGGGTCTTATTTCACCTCAATCATCTAACTTTCTGTTCAGAATGGTGAAATAGTCGAGTAGGCGGGGCCTTTCCGTCTTGGATTGTGCCCCTTGCCCCTCACAGATCCGTACGTGCCCAATTAA
>NZ_JBYTBS010000113.1:0-8972 GCF_058789495.1 Paenibacillus sp. FW126-R14
CAATACAATAGTGCTATTAAAAGATAAAAGATTACTGTTACTGTCCAAAAAAGAAAACTCTTCACTGCTGTACCCACCTTAGGCTTTTGTTTATTTGAGCATTAATCCTTGTTAAAATATTCAGCTACCAACACAATAAAACCAACAACAAAAAATATGATGCCCACTATAAATGGGGAAGCCTAAGAATAAACTTTGTATTGTCTTCCTCACCTTAGAACCTCCAACATGTTTATTTATTCACCAAATAATTCCTATTTTATTAGATGCCGTAATTCATTTATAGTTGCGTTTTAATCGCCAACAGCTCAAACAAAAAAAGGTAGATTTAAGCATCCTATATATGCGTGCTCCTTATCAAGATATGACTCGTTAGGTAAACGCCACCGTTATAGTACTTTTTTGGTGTTATTGGCCAATTATGAAAAGTAAATAGGACACTCTTGATACTAGAGTGTCCTATTATAATAATACCCTCCCTCGGAATCCATACTTCCAATGAGCGAGGATACAAGCCATGCTAGTTGCGCGGCAACTTTTCAAAAGGCAATTCAAAAAGATCTTCGTCGATTCTTTTGTCCTTTGGCGCCATAAAAAATTAACATTTAACCATATTTAGCCCATATGACTACACCAGCTTATCGCGGAACGGATCAAAGAAATGAGATCAGGATGCATGAGTCCTTCCGACGTGTGTGCCGGAGTCAGACAGCAAACCCGCCCGGATCCAAATTCGTGCGCCCAGCCGGCTGTAGACTGACCGTCCTCGGATTCCGATACAAGGAAGACGCCCGTTTGTGAGCGGTCACAGACCACGAAATAATGCTCGTCGGTGAAATCGAAGGCACTAACGCCCCCTAAGCTGATTCCCAGCTCTTCGTCTCCCTGTATGCGGTAGCGCACGGTTCGATGCTGATCCGGATGATAAACGAAATGCCCCCGCAGCATGCAGCTATAGGCGCCATCCTCCGCGTAAGATGCAAGACCGGAGTGCCAGGCGAACCAGCCTCCTCCGTTATGGACAAAACGAACGATCTCTTCCTCCAAATTGTCCGTCATCCATCCATGTACAACAGCATCCCCCGGATTAACGCGATCCTCCTTAAATAGAACGACCGCGTCTGGGCGTTCCTTCAATACTTGCGACAGACGATTAGTTTCTACATAGTTGACCTCCGCCAATGTTGAACCGTCCGGCAGCCGCAGAGCTTGTTCCAGCGATTGGCGGATCCGTTCAGGTTCATGATAGTAATCGCCAACGATTGCTACAATACGCTTCATTTTCACAGATCCTCCCTATTCTAATCCGATCCAGTCCTCGCTCGCCCGAATCTTCCACCTTGAACGGATCAACTCATAATCTGCTTCAGACAGCGGTCCTTGACGGGCAACTTCTGCATTCACGCCCCACCGTGCTGAATTCGTCGTCCCGATGATTGCCGTATGGACACCTGGAACCGATAAGGTAAAGCGCAAAGCCGAGGCGAAGCTATCACTAAAACTACCCTGCAGAACGTTGTAATCCAACTGCTTAAGCCGATGCCAATAGTCGTGATGGTACGGATTTTGTGGCAATGACTCGTATCGCCATACCACATTGGCCACAGGACGCTTGGCCGTAACACCCAACCCGGCACGCACCGCCTCCGGAATCGTCAGTTCAATTGCCTCCTGATCTGCAATGTTAACGGATGTCATCAAGGAGTCGAAAGCACCGCACCTGATCGCATACAGGGCATCCTTATGGTCGCCGCTGTATCCGATGTAGCGAATCTTTCCCTTCTCTTTGGCACGCAGCAGAACATCGATCGCGTCTCCTTGGCGGAGGATCGCCTCCGAGCATGTATGCAAATGTACGACATCGAGATAGTCGGTTCGAAGCCTTCTCAAACTCCTGTCTATGCTGGCATCCAGCATATCCTTGTGCCAATGAGGAAGCTCGAAGCCCTGCGAGTGGCCGCATTTTGTAAAGAGGTAGAATTCTTCTCGCCGGTGAGAAATCGCTTGACCGATCAATTCCTCGCTATCGTTATAGCATTCGGCCGTATCGATCACATTCAGCCCGGTCTCAAGAGCAGTAGACAAAATCCGGACTGCCTCCGGTAATTCGAGCTTCTTCGGGTGGAGCTCCGCAGCGCCGAGTCCTCCGAGTTCCCCGCCGCCATGGCCAAGAACACTTACCTGCATGTCAGTATTTCCGTATCGACGCTTCTCCATGATCAGACGCCCTCCTGGTTCTTCGTGCTTATCAATCGTTTTCTAGCAGCTCCAGGATCACCTTTAGTTCATCCTTGGCGTCAATATAAGCATACCGTCCGCCCGTATATTCACCCGTTTGAAGCAAGGGCATGTTCTTCGCGCCGAGCTTAATGATTTTTTCCTTTATGCCGTTCACGACAAAAGCGATATGGTGTACGCCTTCGCCAAATTCATTCAAATCATTGCGCCATGTACTTGGCTCATTATCTGGTTGTATCAGTTCCAAGTCAAGCGACGGGCCGATTTTGAAAAATGCAAGCCTGGATCTGGCCATCGACGCATTACCCTTATACTTAGTTTGCGCTTTCTCATATTCGTCCGTCGTTACAAACCGGGGCTCCACCCCGAGAAATTCCGCATAAGCTTTTGCTGTTTTTTCGATGTCATGCACGAGAATACCGATTTGCGTTACTACATTTGTGCCCAGTACGTTTTGTTCCATTGATGATCGCTCCTTAATAGGTTTATTCAATATGACCAAATTTCTTGTTTAACTTAAACAGGGTGAGAATGATGACCATGGCCATCAGCAGCATGATCCATGCCATCGCCGAAGCATACCCCATTTTAAAATACTGGAACGCATTCCTGAAAAGGTTTAGTGAATAAAACAGGGTTGCGTTATCGGGCCCACCGGATGTCATAATCAGCGGTTCGGCAAACCACTGAAACACATTAATCACCAGCGTAACTACATTAAATAGAATGACCGGAGACAGCAGGGGCAGGGTGATACTCAGCGTCTGTCTGATAAATCCAGCCCCATCCATGGACGCCGATTCGTACAGTGACTCTGGTATTTCCTGCATGCCGGCAATGTAAATAATCATCGCACCGCCTGAGGACCAAAGCATCATTAAGATAAAAGACGGTTTGGCCCAAGAAGGATCTGCTAGCCAGGCCGGACCACTAATGCCGATGTAGCTCAGAAGTGTATTGATGACACCGTTGTCGGCCTGCAGCAGCCAGATCCAAAGAATGCCTATAATGACGACCGGGACGAGCGTAGGCAGGAAGAATATAACGCGAAGGAACGATAGTCCCTTTAGCTTCCGGTTGTTCAGCAGCACGGCAACCATAATGGCAAATGCAGTCGTCAGCGCCGTCCCGAACGTTCCCATGTACAGCGTATTGGCAAGTGACTTGTAGAATACAGGATCGTGAAATAAGGCCGCATAATTATCCAGGCCGACAAAAACAGGCGGATTGACCACCGAATAATCGGTCAGGGAGTAATAGAAGGATGCGAGAATCGGGTACAGTTTGAAAACGAGGGTACCGACAATCCAGGGAGAAATGAACAGTATCGCGTTTCGCAAATCCCGTTGTTTGATATTCAGGCGTTTGTTCATACGCTCCTCCTTATCCCTTCATCCCGGACATCGTGATGCCTTGGATAAAATATTTTTGCATGATGAAAAACAGCAGCAACACCGGAAGCGTCATCGTTACGCCGAGCGCCATGAGAATGTTCCATTTCGGATCCAGCGTGCCCATAATTTGCTGTGCACCCAGTGACAAGGTATACATATTGTTATCGCTTAAATAGATGAGCGGCCCGATAAAATCGTTCCACGTATGCAGAAACGAAAAGATTGCAACGGTCGTAAGAACCGGTTTGGCCAGCGGCATCACGATCCGGAAAAAGATTTGAAATTCGTTAGCGCCGTCGATTCTCGCAGAAAAGGACAGTTCCTTCGGAATTCCGAGCAGAAATTGGCGAAGCAGAAAAATAAAGAACGGATTACCGAAGAAGTGCGGAACGGTCAGCGGCAAATACGTGTTGATCCAGTGCAGATTCTTGAAGAGCAGAAACAATGGGATCATTGTCACCTGAAACGGCAGAATCATCGTGATCAGGACGATGACGAATACTTGATCCCGGTACTTCCATTCCAGCCTTGAGAAGCCGTAAGCGACAAGTGCATTAGACGCAATACTTCCGATAATTGTCGGAATGACAAGCATCATCGTGTTCTTCAAATAGAGCAGGAACGGAAATGATGAGAACATCAGTGTAAAATTGCTCCACTGCGGGGATTTCGGCCACCAGAGCATCGGCACCTCAAAAAGCTCGGAAGGCTTCTTCAGTGATTCCGAAACAAGCCAGAAGAAAGGGATAAGAAAACATACGGCAAAGAATAACAGAATGATATATTGAACCGTCAGCTGTACGCCGGTTTTGAACGATTGCCTTTGGTGAGCGGAAGCGAGCTGGGAGTCTCTTTTTCTTTCTATCGAAGGTATCGACATCGCCATCATCCTTTAACTTTTTTCCAGCTATTGAAGAGTTTTCTGCAATTTATCCTGCAGCGCTTGAAGCAGTTCCTTCGGGTTCTTGTTGTTGTAAATGACATTGTCTTGCAGCGCCTTCAATTCATCCGAAAGCTGAGGCGAGATTTTGGTCAGCGCAGGATGTCCGGCATTTGGAGAGTTGGCAAGCTCTCTTTCCAACTTATAGATCGGGTCTCCCTTCTTTGTCCAGCTCACTTCATCGAACTTGCTGTTTGTAACCGGAATCGATCGCCACTGGTCAAAGTTAGAACCGTTGACTTCGGGTGTTAGACCAAATTTTACAAATTCAACGGCAAGATCGACGTTCTTCGAGCCCTTAGGAATCATGAATACGTTGGAATTAAGCAGTGTTCCATTTTGCCTTCCCCCCGACGGCACTGGAATTTTCGCAACCCCGTACTTCACATTAGGCGCGTAAATACGCAGTGCATTCGTAAACCAGTTGCCCGTAACGGTCATGGCGACTTTACCGGTCATGAACGGGTGATCGGGCGAGAACATGCCACCAAATCCGGAAGTAAACGATTTCAATTGTGCTGGGTTATATTTTTGTGCATATTTATTCATCCAGTTGTACACGGCTACACTCTTGTCATCCGTAATCGCCAGCTTGCCTGTTGAAGAATCGTAAATCTTTGAGCCGAACATCCACAGCCATGTAAACGCGTCGCCTCCGCTATCCGTCCAGGGAATAAAGCCCATCCTGTCAATCTTATTGCCATTCATCGTCGTCAGCTTCTCCGCGTACTGGTCAAGCTCTTCAATCGTTGTCGGCGGTTTATTCGGATCCAGGCCGGCTTCCTTAAACATATCCGTATTGTAATAAAGCATGAGTACGTTGGAATCCTGCGGAATCAGAAAGGTTTTTCCGTTATATTGCATCAAATCCTTGAACCCCGGCATCAAGTCTTGACCGAGTCCAAGCTGATCGATATGAGTATCCCAGCTTTCCAGGGAGCCTTGCGCCGCATAGCTGTATGCCAATGCCGGGCTATCCGCTTCAACAAGATCAGGCGCCGAATTACCCGTGATAGCGGCCAGGAGCTTCCCATTGTTTAATCCACCGTTCGGTACGAACGTGACGTTGACCTTAATGCCAGTCTTCTTCTCAAAGGCAGCGATTCGCTCTTGATCCCATTTCTGCGAGTCACCACTGAACGGGCTCCAGTAATTGAGGACACGCCCGCCCGATTGGCTTGACTTTCCATCACCTTGAGCTGTCACTTGATTCTGCGAGCCCCCATTACTTGCCGTAGAACAGCCGACGACCAGAGTTGCAGTTAGCGTGCAAGCTAAAACCAAAGACCATGCTTTCTTCATGGCTATCGCCTCCATCTTCACTTATTTCACTTCGTGTTTGATGTTGAGAATGACCCCAAGCTGTTCGGCACTATCCATGAATGTATAGCTCCCGCCTGGATACTCTCCGTAATGTCTAACGGGTACGCCTAATTCGGCAAAATACTCGATGACTTTCTCTCGGTCCTGCACCATAAAGCCAATATGGTGTACACCCTCGCCTTTCATTTCCAGGAACTCCCTCCACGAGCTCGGCTCATCGTCAGGCTCCGTCAATTCCAGAACGAGATGTCCCAAATCAATCACAGCCAATTTAGCGCGAGTTGATGTCGGTTGATTCCGGTAAGTCGTATTTGCTGCTTCTCTCGGCGGAATCGTAAAAATGTTAGGAACCTCTACTCCGAACAGCGACGCATATTGCTGCGCTACCTTCTCAATATCTCTCACGACTAGAGCGACCTGGCAAACAGCATTTTTGTTAATTACCCCCATCCGAAATCCTCCGTTCATAGATAATTGCTGTATAGGAATATACTACTATCCGTTTTGCTGTAGTCATCCGGCAGTCACCGCCGACTTCTATCGGCTCCAGTAAACTTTCACCTCCTTGTAAACATTTTCGCCCAAAATGAAAGCGGATTCTCGCCAAAGATTGCCGACTAATCAGCCATAATTTGTTGTTTTCGCGATTGTGCCGAACACAAGGATAAACGACTTCGTCGTCCTTTTAGGAAGAGCGCGTTAGTCAAGGTAGATGCGAAGCAAAAGTATAAAACTTATACTTTCTTATCTACTAAAAAACGGACCTTGCAGAGCCGCTGACTTCATCAACGTCGCCACAATAGACCGTTTGGGGTGAAAATTCTTAAGTATTGCAACATTCATACGAGTGTAACTGCCTTAGAGGTGGGTATGGTTTTTTCGCAGCTCCGAAGGTGATAAGCCCTTCATAAGGCGAAACCAGCGATTGAATGTTCGCAGGCTGTTGAAACCGCATTCAAATGCGATTTCAGTAATTGACATATTTTCGCCTAAAATCATGCTCTCCGCTTTATTAAGCCGCAGCAAATTTTGATAGCTTTTAAGATTCATCCCGGTAACCTGATTGAACAAACGCGAGAAATAATACGGGCTCAAATTCATCCGCTTGGAAATTTCGTCGAGCGTAACGGTGCGATTACAATTTTCTTCAATATATTGCAGGGCAGCTCTCACAAGCCGAATACCCGAGACGCTCTGTCTATGTTTACTCTTTTGATTGGCTTGCACTTTTGGCAGATGCCGAAGTAAAATAGCGCAAAGCTCCAGCAGTTTCCCTTTAATCATCCATGTGAAGCAGTCCTCCTGCAGTCTCTCTTCGTTCAAAATACCATGGATTAAACGAATCATTTCCTCATGTATATCCTTGGATAGCATCGTCTTTGGGTAAGCGCTATCAGAAATGAATGGATAAAGAAGACGATGATTTTTTTGCCACATTCCGGTGCCGTCCACAAATTCCGGTAGAAACTTGATAAGAATGACCGAGCTTTCTTCAGTAGTTACATAAGAGTGGATGTCGTTGCTGAACGATACGGCGAAATCTCCCGGATGCAGCCTCTTTCTTTCCGTGTTAATCCCCATCTCAATTATGCCTTCTAGCACTAGAATCATCTCCACCTCTACATGCCAGTGCGGCAAAAAGTTAAGATTATCGGAAATCATCACAGTGAACGGAATCGTGTCGTAGGTGTGTTGATTCTCAAAAAAAGCCTTCATCACTATCCCTCCTGGATCAGGATCATGGTACGGACACGTTCATAATTATTTATTTCGCCAAAATCTTTAAGGTCATATTACCTTACCCAAGGAGAAAAAAATGTCAATTTTTGTTGGGGATATCACGAGTTATTTGGAATCCCTTTACACCGGTCGTCCATGCTTGGCGTACCACTAACAAGAGGCTGCCCCTACCGGGACAGCCTCTTCTCTGTGCTATCTGAAAAACATATTCTCTGGAGCAGACACCACCGTTTGCACGATATGGCCAGCCGTTCCGCCAGTAGCTGCCGTACGGCCGTTAGCGCCGCCGGCGCCACCGTTGCCGCCGCTGGCTCCACCGCCGCCTCCGCTGTTGATGTTGGACGACGCTCCCGCTGTAGCCCCAGCGGCTCCGCCATTCACTTGCACGTTTCCTGTAATCGTCGCTGTGCTTGTCGAGATTAGATGCACGATCCCGCCACCTCCACCGCCGCCGCCGCCTTCAGCATTGCCGCCATTGCCGTCGAATCCGTCTGAACCGCTGCCGCCGTTCGCCAAAATGCTCCCCGCAATCGTCATGCTGCCCTTGGCGCTAAGCACGACGATGCCGCCTGCTCCGCCGCCGCCCCCTTGAATGCCCTGCCCTGGCGTATTGGGGTTCGTCCCATTGGCTCCGCTGGCAATGATCATTCCGCTTGCCGACAAGGTCAGATTTCCTTTCGCAATTATGACGACAGATCCGCCCCCATCGCCGCCTCCCGTTGCCCCGGCTCCGCCGCTGCCCGCGCCGCCAGCTGCCGCATCGGGCAATGTGATGCGCGCAGCGGACAGGTACGGAATCCCTTTGCCGCCAGCCCCTGGTGCCGCTGCCGAATAAGAAATGCCGGGATGCACACGATCCGGCCCCGCATTCGAAGCTCCCGTCAACACCTGGACGGTGCCCGAAATGGAAATGCCTCCTAATGATCGCAGGATCAAGCCGCTAGGGACTTTCAGCGTGCCGTCAATGGTAATGCTGCTAAATTGCAAATTGCCGCCATAGTATGGACTACCCGAGGTAATGGCACTCAGATCCAGCGTTTGACCGGGAGGCACATATAACGTGTTGGCCGAACCGTCTCCATACAGGCCGATGTCTCCAGCCTGGCCTGCAGGCCCTACGGGACCGGTTGGCCCCGGAATACCTTGGATTCCCTGGTTGCCCTGGTCGCCTTTATCTCCCTTGACCCCCGGAGCACCAATCGGGCCCGCAGGGCCTACCGCTCCCTGCTCACCTTGATCGCCTTTGTCTCCCTTGGCCCCCGTGGCACCAGCCGGGCCCGCAGGACCTACCGCTCCCTGCTCACCCTGGTCGCCTTTATCTCCCTTGACCCCCGGCA
>NZ_JBYTBS010000114.1:0-8749 GCF_058789495.1 Paenibacillus sp. FW126-R14
CTCATCCTCCTGTATTGAGCCAAACTTCCCGTTTGTTTAATAAAATCAGGGAACAGCTGCCGTGCGGCAAACTGCTCCCCGTTCGTTAAAGTATCGTATCCGTTAGTTCAAGGACATAGAACACACTTGTATTCAAATGTCTCTATGATATGTTTGTATAAATTATTCCTAACATGATTCTCTAATAAATTACCTCGTTTATAATCACTATTTCGAATAAGATAATCATCACGATTTCTATCCGTAGTATTAATAGTATTGTTAAAACCCATTTGACGCCTTACTAATGAAACTCGCCTTTGATGTTCTTTCATCTTGATCTCGTTATGATATCTCGTAGAAGCACTTATAATGTTTCTCTTAATCAGTAACTTTAAATAAATTAACTCTTCTTCTAATTTCCATAATGAATTTTTTTTATTAATTCTATCAGCATATAATTGCCTTATTTGTTTTTTCAGTCTTGTAGGGCGAATATCAAATGGATCACATCTTCCTTTGCAAAGCGAAACAAAGATCTAACAAAGTGGATACGATGCCCTAAACTACTGAAAAAAGGATATTGTCAAGTTCATTAACAAGTATTTTTAGCTGCAGGGCGTAATTGACTTATATTCACAATAGAACCTCCCATTAGTCCTATTAAATCTAAACTATCTTCTAATGAGAGGTTTTAATCTGTTGTATTAAATGCGACATTTCTCGATGTATGCTGCTTCGATCAACAATGCAGGATGCTAGCCTCGGCCTTGAACACATCCAAAACGATCTCCATGTTTCAAACCACACATCCGTATAGGATACGACTCTACAGCAGCACAGATAGCCTATTAGAAGTGTGGGAATTTCAATCCACGCACCCGTGAAGGATGCGACTGTAGGCCTTCATTTCTCCGCTAACATCTGGAATATTTCAATCCACACACTTGTGAAGGATGCGACCTCTTCACCATTCAATCTTTCGCTGACCGCTTCATTTCAATCCACGTACCCGTGAAGGATGCGACCCATTCCTGGCCCGTATCCGCTATGCATAGACCGTTATTTCAATCCACGCATCCTTGAAAGATGCGACATCGCTGCCGTGCTTCTGTATGTCCTCGTAGTGATTTCAATCCACGCATCCGTGAAGGATGCGACCAACTCGAATTACTGCTGACAAATTTCGGGTTTGAATTTCAATCCACGCATCCGTGAAGGATGCGACGATATGAGATCCGCATCTAAATGCTTCCTAAGACATTTCAATCCACGCATCCGTGAAGGATGCGACCAGAGAGCGATTTGCTAGGCTACAACCTGTTTAAATTTCAATCCACGCATCTGTGAAAAATGCGACGAAATTAGCGCTGAAGGTCAAGTCACGCGGGAAATTTCAATCCACGCATCCGTGAAGGATGCGACTCGTATTAGACATGTTCACAAAATTGGATATTTGGTATTTCAATCCACGCATCCGTGAGGGATGCGACCAGAAAGCAAGCCGGCGATTACATCAACGACAAGAAATTTCAATCCACGCATCCGTGAGGGATGCGACTGTTTTTTCCTCTTCGCATCGCCAAGTCTCTCCAAATTTCAATCCACGCATCCGTGAGGGATGCGACGCGAGAACGTAAGCGTCATTGATGTTGTCATTTGCATTTCAATCCACGCATCCGTGAGGGATGCGACGCCACCTGCAATTTCAAATTCGAAAAATCCGGATTTATTTCAATCCACGCATCCGTGAGGGATGCGACCATTGACACCAAGCCAATATAACGCGAATATCAGCATTTCAATCCACGCATCCGTGAGGGATGCGACAGCGATTTTTGATACAAATACACTTAAAATATCTATTTTTATGATCAAAACACTCATTATTAAATTATTACAAAAAAAATTTCAAGTTTATTTTTTAAAATATGTAATTTATTACAAAATACTGAGTGCGAATGTCCCTGCAAATTCATGTTCACTTTACATTCGCACCGCAGGCTTTTAATAAAATGAAAGCATCAGGTAGAATACTATAGTTTCTCGATTATCCTCACACCCGATGGAGCTTCCCCAATGTGAACATCGTAATCTTCAAAGGACCGCGCAATATCAACCTCCGGTTTACGTGCAACCTTCACTAGGTTAAATAACTTGTGAGCAGGCGCGTTACCTAAAGCGGTATTGTGCTCGAAAACAATTAGCTTCTGCGCTGCCATTTTACCACGGGATGCCGAACGATCATGATCGAACATGTTGATCAACGCAGACCATAATAGCTCCAAATCTTCTTCGTCGAATTGGGTTTGATTCGCCAACGGAGCCGAAACAAATCCGTCCATACGATATAGCCCATACGGCACTATGCTTTTTCTTCCAATAGTGCGTTCTTTATCAGCGTCCCTCTCATTGGTTACTGCCATCCGAGTAATTGTAACTTCTTGAGGTGAGATGGGGTCGATACTCTTCGAAAAACTGAATTGTACAGGTCCTCTGACTTGTCCGCAATTGACTCCTGTAGTCATCACAGCGCCGAATGTACGGATATCGTAATACTTGTTGCACATCCATTGTGTAAGCGTTTGTTGATCTTCTTTTCTCTTAGCTTCCATCTTGTCAGATTTGTTTTCTTTCAATTCAATTTGATGGTTATTCAGGAATGCCTCTTTATTCAGGCTATTAAGAACTGCTGCTTCTTTTACATAAATCTCATAGGATGGATCCCCCGATTTTGCCAGTTCGATATAATTTCGAACCTTCCGTTTTAAACACACGTCGGTTACCAAGCCACAACCAGTCTCCGGATCTAATCTTGGTAAATTCCCTGCATCAGGATCTCCGTTTGGATTTCCGTTCTCCACATCATATAACAGCACAAACTCGTATCTCTTAGTTAACGCCACTTTTTCATTCATGTCCGTTACCTCACTTTTATCATTTTTTAATTGTCATTGCTGGATTTCTTTGTGTAAAAATCCTGTCTCTGATGATAGTAACCTAACGCGAACATTCCTTGTTCCTCCAGAGTCAGCCTCTTGGGAAACTGTTGTGGTAAAGCATTCATTATTTCTTGAATACGGTAATCGTTATTTTTTCCCCAATCCTCACCCTTGGAGATATGGTGCTGAGCAAGACTTAGCAGACGCGGAAAAACAGTTGCCGGCGTAGCAGATGCAGCTCCCCAGAAACGATCCCGAATCGTCGCATTGATTCCTTGACCAAGAGCGCTCACTTGCGCTTTCTCCAAACAAGCAAAAAGTCTTCCTAAATGATACGGGACACTTGTCGATTGCTCATTTAATGCCATTGTTAACTCTCCTTCCAAACTAGTATTTTTGTCCACTCTTGCTTTACGTAGAAAATACGCCTTTATCATCCCTGCACGAAGCGCACCGATCTTAAATAAGCCTTTTCTGGGATCATCAGATTCAGCCCGAATTCGATTCATTAATTGGGCAAACACCGCTCTAGAATAGGGCAAATCAAGCAAAATACATCTGAGCATTTGACCTTCCATGTTAGGTGGAATGTTGTCCCAATCGTGACCAACTGCAATCTCACGAAGGAGTTGTTTAATGGTTGGACTTTGCTCTAATCCTGTCACCGCCAAATCCTTATAATGCTGCCAAATTCGTTCTCCTATTTCTCCGATCGTCCCTGTATACCAGAAACGCACAGCTAATCTTGCCGCATTAGGAGATAAGCCCAAGATATAAAATGTCGTCCCTGTATCCAAATCATCAAACGTATCTCGAAATGTTTGTCCTTTCTGAATCCGATTCATGGAAGCTTTTAACCGTGATTGTACGGTCTCGACATCTGGAACATCAGTATTATCCTCTTTTTCTTCCGCAACATCTTGAAAAAGTGAGGAAAGCCAGTTCTGTTCTTTAGCAGAAGATGATTCAGCCCAATGAACTACAGTCATTTCATTCATACGCACTTTGTGACGGCGATCGGCCAGCAATTTGTTTAACACATATCCATATGCATCAGCGGCTTTCTGTGAAGTGGGCGCATTATAGGATTGATCGCGGCCATAAGAACAAAATGAATCTTTATTAAACGAAACTATGGATGCCCCGGTAGATTGTGCTCCAAAGACATTTTTGATGCTCGGATGAAGTCTTGCAATTCGATTCGGTGATGTGCTCTCCCCAGTAATTAGGCATATCTGCTTTTTACCTTCACCATCTTCACCCATTTGAGATTGGTAATAGTTCTCCCATGACTGTCGAATGCTTACTTCATTATGAAAAAACTTACCTGTCGGCGCGAACTTCAAAATATAGAGCCCTCCTGTGCTCAATGATTCTCTAAACTTATCGTCAGTAAGTTGATTTAATTGCTCCATCAGCTGTTCTGCAGAGAGCTTAATAAATGACAGCAGTGCATTTATTTCAGATGTTTCAGTTCCCGCATACCCAAGTACCTCTTTCCACAAGTGAATCATTTTGTCTCTGCAAGCTTCTCTCAAACCTAATGCTGCACCAAATAAATAATCCGCTTTGTCACACAGGAAATACGATTTAATTCCAGAAGAACGCTTCTCTTGCTTAGGTACGTTGTACGTTCGCTTAAAGATTTTACCTTTCTCGTCCACATACGGAAAAAGACCAGATACATTGCCTTGAGCATCCAAATGTAACTCAAACGACACATCAGCTGAAGAATACGCTTCGCTAGGCAACTGTTCGCCTTCGGTTTCGAGTAAGACTTGATAATACCTATACAGTGCTTGCAAAATCATATACGTTCACCTCCTATCTCGAAGGAATGTCGATTACCCCATCTTTCATCTCAGCACGGAAGAAGTGGGCTAACACTTCCTTCGTTTCTCCCCTCTCATTCTGTACATACGTCTGATCTAGAAGCATATAACCTAGATCTATAGTTCGAGTATGAAAGACCTCGTTGGTAAGATGGAGGGAGTCATCTTCCAATAATTCGAATTGAACTGGGAACTCCCGACATCCAAAGTATGGACGATGAAAACATTGTCCTTGCCGTGCGCGGCGCAAAAAGATATTGTAATGCTTCTCCGGTGTTTCCTCATTCGCTTGTCGATCTGTCATTTCAAAATGAGCTTCTATGATGTACTTAACATCCTTCAATACTAATCCCGCGCGCTGCTGACGCTCTTCTGAAGCATAAATCACTCTCTTCTTAGATGCCTTTGTTTCAACCTCATTTCTACGAATGTTCTCAAAGCAGATCGGCTTTAGTACATGAATCCGATCGATAACCCAGCGTATCGCCGGCTTCCAATGGATCGCTTCCAATATCCCACGGGCAGCTGATGGAGTCATCACATCGTAGCTAACACGCTCGACTTTCATTTCTGGTCGTGTGAAGCAAGCATAATCGCCCCATACTAGCAATTTGATACCGTAACCCATCTCCCCAACTCCTATCAAAATATTTGAACTTCAGATTCCGGGCTTTCTCCTGGCGTAAGAAGCCCCGCCTCCTCAGAGTAATCTTGGTCATCTATCAAACAATTCACTCCGGCAACATCCCGTAGTTTACGTTGCTTCTGCATTGCGACAAATTCATGCTCATAAACTTGGACTACATAAGATTGTAGCCTTCGCAGTGTACGCATTGGATATAAGTTTGTAGAAAGCTCCTCAATCAGTTGCTTAGCCATTTCATCGTAGGGGATTATAACGGATTTCGTAACGTCATCGATGAGCTTGAATTGGTCCGCAATATCTTCATAAGGAATTTCAAAGTTTCTTTTTGCCCGCTGAATAAGTTGCATGATCTGTTTTGTATCTGTTACTTGAAGCACATTGTTTCCACGTATACCATGGATACGTTCAAAATAACTGTGCACACTTTCCAGTGAAAGAGGATCACCCTGGAAACGAAGTTCATGCTGGGCCTCAATTGCTGTTTCCTTCATCCAACCTTTGGAGGGCATACCGTGCTTCTCCGGATAAAACACTATAACCTGTCCTTTGTCTAATCGGCCCTCCCGATTGCAACGACCAGCAGCCTGAGCGATAGAATCAATACCTGAAAGCGACCTCAGTACTTTTGGGAAATCCACATCAACTCCGGCCTCTATGAGCTGTGTCGAAACGACTCTACACGGGAGCTTCTGCTTAAGGCGTGATCGTATTTCTGCGAAGATTAGTTTGCGATGTGTTGCACACATACGACCACTAAGATGATAGACTCCCTCCAGATGGTGCTCTCGCAACTTATCATTCAATAACTTTGCATGTTTTCGTGTATTGACGATACACAAAATCTGATCAGTTTCCTCCATCCATTGTACGAGTTTGGAATCCGGAACCACCTCTGTAGCCCCTCCATGCACTAAGACCTCGACCCTCTTGAAATGATAGAACAGTTGCTTTGGTGATGGTGAATCCATCAATTCCTGAACCTCGAACCCCAATTCCTTCCATGCTGGTTGTGTTGCAGTACAAAGTACAATCGAGCAATCATATGACTCTACCAGTTCCTTCATCGCATGCAGACAAGGCGTTAGATAGTCTCTTGGTATACTCTGTGCTTCATCCACGATAATGACTGAGTTCGCAATATTGTGCAGCTTCCTGCATTTGCTTCTCTTATTAGCAAAGAGCGATTCAAAAAACTGCACAGACGTCGTTACGATCATAGGTGCATCCCAATTCTCAGTACTCAGCTTTAATCGTCGACCTATTTCAGATGTATAATTTTCCTCATACTCATCGTAAGAGATGTTACTGTGATGCTCTAACACGGTATCGTCACCAAGAGCATCACGGAAAATAGCTGCATTTTGTTCTATGATACTTGTAAAGGGAATCACATATATGATTCTTCTCTGTCCATGGTGAACAGCATGTTGTAGTGCAAAGGACAAGGAGGACAAAGTCTTTCCGCCTCCGGTAGGCACAGATAAAGAGAACAACTGCTTTGCTGCTTTAGCCTTACGTTCGCATGTGCTCCTTATAGCTCTTCGCAATTTATGAATTGTTGTATTCTTCGATTCATCGAAGTTTTTTTCCATATACGTGTTATATCGATGAAGCAATTGTTGAACGTCAGGGTACATCGAGTTGACCGGTTGTTCGATTCCGTCCACATAATTTCTTGTGTCAATCGAATCCGCATCAACTAATGCTGAATAGATCATTCTTCCAAGAACGCTATATTTCCAAGCGATGTTATTCTCCGTTACGATTGGAGGAGTTAACTGGCTTGGAACAGCTATCTTCTTTACAGTAACGTCGATTTCTTTCCAAGCGTTGCTCCAATCAGGTAAGTCTTGTTTTAAAAGTCGATGATGTAACGTTCCCTCCTCATCTAAAGCCCCATAGTTTAACAAACCGCCATGATGGCCCGATATTACATTTGCGAGCAGTCTTGCTAGGTACAAATCTATAGGTCTGCTGCCTAAATATTTTTGCACGACCTCTTTCCTAATAATCCATTGTGCACCTGCTGTGGAATGGTCCACTCGAATGTTTCCACCGCGAATACGTTCTTGGAATGGCACTGAGTATTTCCCTATATCATGTAAAAGTCCAGCTAGATATCCCAATTGACCAGCACCGAAAGGATCTGCAAACTGCTTGCACATTTCAGCTACTGATATTAAATGATTCGCTAATAATTGAAACTGTCCCGTCTCTTTGCTGTGAGCATAAAATTCCAACAGCTTCTCTCCTCACTGTTTCAATATTCGCTATATAATGTCCCTTAGAAAATTATCTATAATGATATTTTACTAACTTGTTAATGGAATAATTTAACTTCTACACTATGTATCATTTCCCTCTGCCTTTATCAAAATTTAATGAAAACCACACTATAGTTTCATTATTTGGATTAATGCTTCAAGTTCTTTACTCGGAGCTTACCAGTTCTAAAACTAATTGCATCGACGGATATATTAGTGTAAAAAAACAGCGTCCACAATATAGTGGAGCTCCGAATGTCAGCATAAAATAAAGTATTAGACTGGATGTCTTTATTCCACGAGTCATATCGAATCGTCAAACCGTTATACTCCATGAAATAAGTATTAGACTGACCCTGGAAATTGAAAAAGTCCGAGACAGTCGCTGTTTCATTGAATTATTTTTATCCGAAAATTATTATCCTTTTATTTTAGCTTTTCGATGTTTTGTTATCATCAACACAAAGTTGACCAAAAAATGGATATTACTTGGGACTCCAAGTTCTAACAATAAAGTCTGGGTGTATTTCATTCGTTTCTTTTGATTTGAAAGAGTATAAAATATTTCGGTTTCTTTTATCTTATCTAATATTAAATCCGCAACCTCTTGATATTCTTCACTTTCAAAAAAAGGTAATCCGTCGATTACATTGCCCGGATTGATATTATAACCATCTGGAGCTATCGAGTCATATGCCCTCATTGCATTATCTTCTAACTCGCTTAACGTTTTAAAAGATGTATCCTTTAGAGGTATTAAACTTATGTAAATTGATCTCCTGAGCAATAATCCTTATATACTTCTGGATTTCCTCCATTTTTAATAAAGTGCTTATAAGCTCTATCCAATACTCTTTCCGCTTGACCTACGTAATACATATCTTTTACAGAATTATAGATGATATAAATACCAGGGAAATTCTCTCCGTACTCTCTTACATGTTTAATCCTAAATTCTAGCAACATTTCTGGAGTGAATTTTTTTGATTTTTTCCTTTTATTATCTAAACCTGAAATATTCACAGACCAACATTCATTCATCACGAAACCCAGTAGAATCAAAGGATTTGGCGGTTTAAGAGTCTC
>NZ_JBYTBS010000115.1:0-8350 GCF_058789495.1 Paenibacillus sp. FW126-R14
ATTTTTTTCATTCCAGTTGAACAATGATGAAATCATGTCCAACATGAATTTTCGATCTTCCGGCGTTTTTCTATGTAAGAGTTCCATGAATTCTGCAAGCTCATCGTTTCGCTTCATCGGATCAACGAATCGAAATAATTCCTCAAGACTGACATGAAGAGCATCGGCTATTTTCTCCAGGCTGTCAAACGTGACGTTTTTTTCGCCGCGCTCAACCGCCCCCACATGATTGACATGTAAGTCGGCAGCATCAGCGAGCTGCTCTTGCGAGATGCCTCGTTCCTTACGGAGCATTCGAATCTGTTCCCCAAGTCTTTGTAATCGTTCGGACATGCCATCACCTCTGTTTCAAGCTTAATGGAGGTGATAGGAAAGGATAACACTCTAAAAGTGTGACTTTACATGTAAATCCAATCTGACATATAATCAAATGGTAAAAACATCCTATAAATGTGGTTATAGACCTATATCACATTTGTGGAGATTGCAGAGAAAAGAGGATTGGGAATTTGAAAACGTATAAGAAAAAGCATTTGATTGCATCGTTCATGGTGGGGGCGCTGTTTTTTAGCGGCGTCGGCTATGCGGCTAGTTCCAGCAGCATTGATGTGTTTTTCCAGCCGCTGAAGTATTATTTCGATGGGGTCGAAAAGAAAGCACCTGAAGATCAGCAAGGGTTTATTTACAACGGTACGACATATGTGCCGCTGCGCTTCGTTGCAGAAAGCCTAGGACAAAAGGTAGGCTACGACGGACCGACGACGTCGATTTACGTAGGGAAGCCAAAAGAAGGGCAAGTTACCTACATGGAAGAAATGAAAACACATACATACAAGAACATTTACAATGACGATTCGAATCAATATGCGAAACAGGCAGCTTCTTTTACCACAAACACCGGCGTTCAATTTACACATGGATATACGTACAAAACATACTCCTGCAATTTTGCTAAGATGCTTGATTTAGTGACTTACGAATATCTGACAAATGGACAATATAAAAGCTTTGAAGCTTTTATTGCTCCGGATTCTGGATGGAATAAGCTTCCGAAAACAGATAATATCGGTCAGATCAAAATCTATGCGGATGAAAAGCTCGTATATGACTCTGGCGGCGTTTCATCCGATATTTCGAAACCAATTAAAGTAGCCGTCGATTTAACCGGGGCTTTAAAAGTCAAAGTAGTTGTTAGTGTTGGTGGGTTTTGCAGTAGTGCTTCTTCAATTGGACTTCTAGATGCCAAGTTCATTAATTAATCAGAAAGCAGTCACCTCAAAGTTCGAGGTGGCTTTTTTTAAGAAAGGAGAAGTACATGAAAAATAGCCTGGTATATGAATTACCGAAGCACCGGCTAATTAAGCCTATTCAAAACGTAGTTCCGATCATCCGAACACTTCTTTTCGGTCCTTTGATGATGCTAAAGGTTTCACCGATTATGGCGCTCATACTAGCCTGTATCGAGTTTGCCATCGCACTGGATCATCGCTACGGCTTGCATACCGCGAATGAGTTTTTCGCGATGCTCTTCTGGCTGCTTGTTAATCATGTGGTTTGCTACATGATCAGCGGCTTGGTTAAGCGGTTTAGGAGGGGCAAACAATGAGCTCAGATGAGCTACTTCAAGGGTTAACAGAGACAAAGACGTTAATACAGCGAATTACGGATTACGCCGATGAATACAGCAGCATTTTGAAAAAGCCGTTTAACTTACCTGTGATCATTGTTGGTCTTGCCGCATGGATTTATGTGTTTATTAAAACGGGCATCTCGCACGTCCTGATTCATTATTCGGATAAACTGCTGTTCACTCCCTTTGTTGAACCGCTGAATTTGCCGCAAAACATGGATGTGTTACTGGTCGCGACCGATCTTGTTGTCCTGCATGTCGGCAGTTTTTTATGGCTCAGTCTATCCCTGGAGCGGGCAATCATGTCGCGGCGCTTACGCGTAAAGGCGATCAGACTTACTGAAATTCAAGCTAGCTTGGAAAGCGACATCAAGCAATTGGCAGGGTCGTTTGTACCGGAGGATTATTGGAAGGTCGCTATTATTGAGAAGCTGGAGACATACGTAACAAATCAGCGTGCAGCGACCTTGAAAGAATGCATAAATCTATACGAACAAGAGCGGATGCATGAAGAAGTTGTAGGGCGCATAGAAGCTGCGGAATCAGCGGCAAATGCCGCGCGTGCCGAAGCGGCTTCGGCAAGACGCGAAGCATCAAGGTTACAGTCAGAGGTGGATGACCTCAGACAATAAAAATGGAGGGTAACAATTCAAATGAAACGACTTCTTGCAATTTTCATGGTGTTAGCCATGTTAATCATCAGCATACCAGTATCCGTATCCGTTTATGCCGCAGGTGAGACAAAGAAATTGAATGTGGTGCTTTACTCGAATGTGTCATTCTACGTAGACAAGCAAAAAGCGGACGATAAAACGTTAGTTATCAACTATCAGGGCACAAGTTACTTACCTATTCGCTATATTTCGGAAAAGATGGGCAAACAAATAAATTGGGATGAAGAAACGCGTTCTGTCATTGTTGGTCAGCGACCAACACAAATGAAAAAGTTATCTCTACAAGACATTGTGATTGATCCGCAGAAGGCGCAGAGCAGCCTAAATAGAGAAATTGAAGTGACGTTGTACCCAACAGCGTTTTACTTTGATGGACAACTGGATCAACAGGATAAACCAGGATACTTTTATGACGGTGCTACCTATGTACCGCTTGCCATGCTTTATAACGGAACCACTTATGTGCCGGTGCGTTATATAAGCCAAAAATTTTCTCAGCCAATTGGTTGGGACCAAGCGTCTAAAAGTATTTATTTGGGGGCAAAGCCTGAAAAGTTCGAGCCATTATCCCCTGAATACGAGCAGATCGCCAATGGGATATTTGGTGTTCAACTAGATCAACATTATTCGGAGATTGCACAAAAGCTGGGGGAACCTGATTTGAAACTATGGACAAAATCAGGAAATGGCGTTTGGTGGATATATAACAACGATTATAATAACTTTTTGCAAATCTTTTTTGATTACTCTGGGAAGTCCAACTTTATCTACTCGAATGCGAAGAACTTTAATTACTATGGCATCACAAAAGGCGTTGATTATTTTGAAGCTAAAAAAATGATAGATCAATCCGATGCAACGGTATACGGGGTTGACCAGAACGGAGAGATTTTGGTATCGGCAATCAGTTTTATGAATAAAAGAGGTATGGATTTTGCGATAGAACGCTTGAATTTATCTGATGATGGTATTACAACGTTAATTTATGGATTTGTTAATGCTGAGCGTGTAAGTCGTGGTATGCCAGCTTTTTTGCAGGATGCAAGCGCCCTTGAACAAGCGCGAAAAAAAGCAAGTGAGTTTGATCAAGAGTTTCTTGAAGGTAAGTTTCTGGAAAGAAAAAGTTGGGCGGTTGTGGATTTGCCTTTTAGCTACCTCGACCAATTTAAATCTTGGAATACGAATAATTTGGTGCTAAGTCCAAACTACAGTGGTATTGGATTAGCAACATCACATCACAGGATATTTATGGAATTGTCTAGAAATAACGCCTTTCAAGATTCAGATGGAAGCCAATATACACTTCACAAAAAGGCGATTAATGTACTTTCCGAATCCCCGCTCACGCCAGCTAGTTCAAACTACGGGGTATATGGAGTTGTACTTAATTCAACACCAAGTGAAGTAAGCAAGATTCTGGGGGAACCTAATCGCAAAGAGTACTCCGTTTATGATCATGGTGAATTCTGGGTGTATAACCAGGATTTCAATCGGTTCATAAGATTACTATTCTATAACGATCACTTGGTTCAAATCAATGCTTCCGGCTCAGATGTTCCAGCGGAAATGGAGGGTATGAACACTGAGGGCTTAAGCGTGTATAATTTCGGGATTAGCTCTGGCAAGAACCGCAAGCAGTTATGGAATAGCATAGCTAATATCGATACATATGAAAAATCGGTAGAGATCAGCTTGAAAAAGCCACTAGCTTCTAAAGCTGTGACAGATGGCATGAAAAATCAACTGATTAACCGACAAGAATTACGTTTGCTTGACCGTATCAATGCGTTACGTGAAGAAAACGGCTTAAATAGGCTTGTTTGGAATACAGAAGCTTCGAGTGAAGCATCGAAGCTTAGCCAACAATGGTTTAGTAAAAGGTATACGTATGGTAATCACACAGAACCATCGGAATTGCAGAAAATTGCATCTAAACAGGGTTATAGTACTGTTCTGGAGCTAATCGAACCCACTTCTCTTATTGAATTTAGAAGTGATCCTTTAGGCACAGATGATCTAGAAAAGATTGTATCTAAAAATGAGGCAAGTGTTTTTAGTTTTTGGTCAAGACAGAAAGAAACCTTACTGGATCCGGATTTAAAGGAAGTAGGAATTGGTTATGGGAAAATCGATGTTATAGGCGGCTTTACAACAGGTCTTTTCTTTAAATAGCCATAATTGATGATTTTCCTATGTTTTGATGGTAATCAACATTTGATTCAATAACAGAAACCCACGTCCCCAAATAGTGACGTGGGTTTTCGATTTGACCTTCGCTACATGGTTAAAGATTTGCTAGCGGGTTCGGGAAGGTATTGAAAACAACGGCAGACGTACGTGATGAAGCTGATTCAGTTAGGAGAGAAGAGGAGTGGCTTCAATTTGAAGACCTACGACATTATTAAAATGGTATTAATAATATGTAATTTCCTATACGGGAAAAGCGCATATCAAAAATAACCAGTTGACATAATGTGTGTTGGTTATTTTTGATTCTTAGACTATCGTAAATCCAAAGTCTTGGGGATTGAATTGGTTCATGCCAATTTCAAAGGAAAAAACAAAAGATGCCAGAAATCTTTGAAACAGGGGTGGTTGCCATAATAAATGCTAGCCAACAGCAAAACTGTAAACATGAATGGATTATAGACATTGTTTATGAAGATCAATCATTCAATCGTCATTGTTCGAAATGTTTTCATCAGCAATATGTTATTGCAATACTTAAAGAAGGTGAACTGGAAGAACTCATCGCTCAACTTAAATTTGGTGAGACGGGAGAGGAAGAAAATAAGTAAATACATCATTTGTTAAAATATTTATCAATAGACGAATTGCAAAGGAAGTTCCCTCTTGCTTTCATAAATTGTATCGCAAATTTATTGGCTTCTTTTTCTGACTGTCGGCTTTCATATTGACCATCGTTATAACCTGGATATGTTAATAAACCGGTGTGGTGTTGCACATGATGGTAATATTCATGGGCAAAGGAGAAAATTGTTTTCGGTAAAGTTTGACGAATAACTTCTTCTAGAACATTTTCATCGTTAATCCCAAATTTTTTATCCGTTTTATTGAGAGCTTTTAAGAAGCTAAGTACATTATCAAATAAGAACAAATAAATGGTCCAATTTAAAATATTATATGTTCCATTAAGGATTGCTATTTCGTTGTCTATTGAATTTTTTAAAGAATAAGCAGAACTATGTTTTGTACAAATTTCCACCTTGAAATTTGGAAGATCTGATTTATTAGCTTCATTGACTAAAGATGAGGAAATGCTGTTCAAATCCTGGTTCACAATTGTTTGAAGATGATTAACGATAATTTCTACTCCGTTTTGCTCCATTTCTCAATTCAGCCCCATACTCTATTTAATTTATATTGTTGCAATTGACAATACAATAAATTATATAATAAGTACCAGAAAATCTGGAGTTCTTTTTCTAGAGCATGGTACTGAATTAATCTACATCATTATTTTTCAAACGGTGGTTTTAAAGCTTTTTGACTTTTTCCAAGTGTGACATTATGAATTGTTTGTTTTGAAAGGAATTCGTAATAAATTTCTAGAATAATAAGACATTTAATTTTTTTGAAATGGAGTGCTTAACTTTGGTAGTCGACCGAAAGGAAATACGTGAATTGATTCAGTCCAATGATATCGAAGCTATTCGTGACTTGTTTGCTCGCGGCTGGGATCCAAATTATACGGATGAAATCCGAACGCCAGGCGTTCCAAAGCACTTGCCAATTAATGAAGTCATCGAATCAAAAAACTTGCCGATGCTACAATTATTCGTTGAAAATGGTGCCGAGTTGAACTTTAAAGGAGAACCGACAGCGGTGGTAGCTGCACAGTGGTCTACGACGGAAATCTTGAAATATTTAGTTGAACACGGTGCTGATATTCAAGCAATGGACTATGTGAAGAAATCTGTCTTAGATGGAGCATTGTATCAAAGAAATCCGGACATCTCACTAGAAATGCTTAAGACGGCTGTGGAGCTTGGTGTCGATATAAAAGTTCACGGAGGCAAGGTGCTGCGTTCTGCCGCGTGGAAGGGCAGACTGCCCGTTGTGCAATATCTTTTGGATGTCGGAGCGGACGTTAACTATAAAAAAAGTGATAGCGTTTTTACAAATGACCCGACAGCACTCTATGAATCCGTTTCGAGCAATCATTATGAGGTCGCGGAATTATTGATTGCTAGAGGTGCCGATATAACGATCGCTGATAATCGGGGGCAACGCCCCTTTCAAGTGGCTAAGAAAAATAAAAATCAGCAATTAATGGATTTAATCGCTAAACATGAGCCGGCGGAATTGCATCAATTGGACCAATGCATTGCCAAATTAAAGAAAGAAGGGCTCCCTACTAAGCTGATTAAATTTTTGGGCACTGAAAACAAACGAATTGATCTACCCAAATCTCTGCGAACCGAGTATATCGAGTTTAACACCCTACAGGAAGTCACCGTCTTCGAATATGGCGGTTTTAAGTTGCTTGACCTTTTAAAAGATGTTGAAGGGTACGGTGGTACAACGATGCTCATGTGGTGCCCAGCAAAAAAATGTTTTGCAACTTTAGACGAAGAACATGATGCGTTTGGATTTATTAACTTTACGTGGGAAGCGTTCTTAAAAAATGCCGGTCGAGTGATGGATGACATCTTAGAAGGAACCTATGCAGAAGAACAGAGCGAATAAAGGACGTATATGAAAGTATGCTTGGATGCATAAATCAATCGTGGTTAATACTTATCTAAATGGAACGAGGGTCTGGTACCATGAATCACAAAGTGTTTGGAAAAATAGAATTTGACCTTCACTGGGTTGGAACAGTTGAAATAGACATGTTTGGGGTTAATAAAAGTGTGATTTTGAGTATCGATGGAACAGAAGATGGATATTTCACAGACGAACAGACAGTAGCTTATTCGAGTTTTCTAAAAGATAAGCCAAGATTTATTGCTGAAGCAGAAGATGGGCTTTTTTCTTATGATCAAAGCGTGTGCACGGACTACAGGGACCGTTTTGGTGAGTCCGCAGATGCTCTTGCACCCATTATTACAGAAAAGGCTCAAGTTGGCGATTTAGTATCGCTCACACATGTAGTCATTCGAATGTTTCCAAGAAATAAAAGAACGGTCGGATTTTTATTTGACGCTAAATGGGAAACATCCCTTGGCGCAGCCGTGAAGTTTGAAAATGAGCAAATGGCGGAAGTAGGCTTTCAGGATATCGTCCTTTAGCTCTCATCGACAAAGTTATTAGGTGGGGTATTGAATTGAAGAAATATAAAATCAGTTATTCCGCTTCACTTGAATTTGAACTTATAGGCAATCTTAATGAGTCCGTTCTAGAGGGAAGATTCAATTACTTGAATGATGCATCCAAAGCAAGGCTTATGGAATTAGAAGATGAATCAGATGGATGGTATCTCGATGATAGCGGGTATCGTCTTTCAGACGAGGAATTGTTTAAGGCAAGTCCTTGGATGTTAATTGATGATCAAGGAAAACGAATAAAGATGATACAACGATTCCTAGATGGGGAAAATGGGGAGGTTAAATTCTTATTGCAACCATTAGCTTAGAGTTTCTAATAAAATAGTGATGCTGTATTAATAAATGTGATTCGAATAAAACGCAAAACAAAGCGGACCGCCAACTCTATGTGGTGGTCTTCTTTGTTTTTCTAACAAAGAAATGCTGGTAAATTATGAGCTTTCATCATTTGTCCTGTGAATTATGAGTTAGAGGAACAACCTTACCACGCTAGCAAAGGAGAAATGGATTTTTTAAAAAAGTTAACACTTAAAAGTATTTTCTTATATGGAGGTGAAACGATGCACAACAAATTGAATAGAATCTTATTAGTCAACCAATACTCATACGTCCCCCTACTTGGTTCTTTATGTACTCAGTATACTTTTTCTACAATGTATAAAAATGAAAAATATGTATTTCATATCAATCTAATAATAAATAAAAAGATTATCCGGCTTAGTTTATCATTTATGAACGATCACGCTGTTTCTAAG
>NZ_JBYTBS010000116.1:0-2304 GCF_058789495.1 Paenibacillus sp. FW126-R14
AATAAGAGTATGGACAAATGTAACTAGGTCTGTCAAAAGCTAGAATTGGTTTGCTAGAAACGTTCTTTCTTGTCCTCCTTTGTGCGCTCCTTTGGCAGCGGTGTACAATAGTCCTGCACTTATGCAGACAAACGTACACGGAGGGTGAAAAAATGGCTGTGCAGCCTATTAGGGACATTGAAATGCTAGAGAAGTTGAAACGGCAGCTGCTTGGGAAATCGTATCGGGACTGGTTCCTGTTCGTCTTGGGGCTGAACACGGGGTTTAGGATCGGCGATCTGCTTCGGCTGCGTGTATCGCATGTTCGGGAAAGGTCGCATATCGACATCATCGAGGAAAAGACAGGTAAGCGCCGGCTCTTCCCGATCAATGAGACGCTTCGCGGTATGATCGACGAATACATACGTTTTATGCCTGACGAGCATCTGCTGTTTTCAGGTGACAATGACGGAACGACGCTCCTGGATCGCGGCAATTGCTACAAGGTGATTCAACGGGCGGCTAAAGCGGTGGGGCTTTCGAATATCGGGACGCATTCGATGCGAAAGACGTTCGGTTATCATTTTTACTATCGGAATGATCCGGAAAGTACGATTGCTTCTAGGTTGCGGATGCTTATGGACATCTTGAATCACCGGGACGAGGTAACAACGCTTCGGTATATCGGAGTCTTCCAGGATCAAATGGACCGTGAACTCAAGACATTTAACCTTTGAAAGGAGTAACCAAAATTGAGTGTAGATCATCAAATTATTTTCCTTGCTGCATTGGTGGGGATGGCGTTTTCGCTGCGGGGCTTGTGGTACACGATGAAAGAGGCTATTGAAATGGCTATTGAAAGGGGTAACTAGAATCATGAATTACAAAAAGCAAATTAACGAGATTAAGCGTATTGCTCAAAATGAACCGAATAAGGATAAAGCTAAGCAACTCATTATCGCTTACTTACAAAAACATAAGAACCAGGAGAGTGCGAAATGGATCGAGAGCTTGTCGTAGAGCGTTCGAAAACTTTGACTTCGCTAGTCGACTGGCTGCAATTCACATTGCCATTTGCAACGGATTTAAACCAGGCGTACGACGTGCTAGGAATGCCGTCAGAGGAATTTCTGGACATGCCAAGGGGATTGTTCTCCTACGCCAAACAGAAGGCGTGTAGCGACATTAGGATTCTTTATGAGGGCACGGCGGATATGGGGATTCACATTCAAATGTCCGGGCAAGGCTGCCGCGAATATGAGTCGTATTATGGGCAAGGTTGGGAATCGCTTTTTGAGCGGATCGTCCAGGCGAACGGCAAGTTTACGCGGCTTGACTTGGCGATTGATGAGAAGCGTTATAACAACGAAAAGCCGTATTTCACGATTGGCCAATTAATCCGGAAAGTGAAGCGTAATGAGTGCAGAAGCAAGTTCAAAACGGTGCGTGTGTTGCAGAAGATCAAGATCGAGGGTGGCGAGAACCTGGGCAATACGATTTACTTCGGGTCGCCGCTTAGTGACATTCAAGCCAGGGCTTACGAAAAGAATCACGAAAGAGAGAATGCCGGTCATGAGTTAGAGGATCAGCTCACGTCCTGGAATCGGTTTGAGCTTCAAATGTCGGATGATCGAGCGCAGGCTGCTGTTGAAACAATATTGATGGGGATTTCGTCGGGGGCTATCGTGTATGGCATCTTGTCACATTACATTGACTTTCTGGATCGGGATCGGGACGACTCGAATAAAGCGCGGTGGAATCGGACGAAGTTCTGGGACGACTATCTGGCTGCTGCACAAAAGCTACGGCTCGCTGTAAAGGCTCCTGACAAGACAATCGATCAAAAGGATTCATGGCTCAAGAAACAGGTGTATCCGACGCTCAGCGAGGTTTGGGTGGCGTATGGTTGCCCAGGGGAAGATTATCTTGCTCAGATCCTTACAGAAGGCATGGATCGCATGACAGAAGCCCAGTGGCAGCGTGCAGAAGAGTTCATGCAAGTTCTCCAGGGGGAAAAGGCGAAGTTAGACGAGAAGAAGCGTGCGAAGTATGAAGAAAAGGAACGGCAGCGGATGGAGCTTGTTTACCGTAATCGGCACAGGTATGAATTTGGTGCGCAGCCTTTTGAGGCAAAAGAAAAAGACTCTCTTGGCAGAGAGCCCTTGAAAGTCCTGGTGTAGGACGCAAAACACGAATTATAAAGATCACTTGATCAAATTCGACAAAGTTCGCTATGTACGAACATGTCCAAGTAATGGTAATATGACATTAACGCAACAAATTAAATCTTGAAGGAGCTTCTGAAAGTCTTGGCGGACCAGAAGA
>NZ_JBYTBS010000116.1:2401-7029 GCF_058789495.1 Paenibacillus sp. FW126-R14
AAAAATTTGGGAGTCCGCCAACTGGGTGGACTTCTTTTTTTGTCCATTTATGCATAAAAGGATGCGAACACTTTTGTTCTGGTCGATGCGAACACTTTGCATAAAATATCAACGATATTAACCATTTATGCATTTGTGTCTAAATTGTGAAATTTTGCAGAGATTGACCGAAAGTTGACCGTTATGAGAACGTGTGTTCGTGTAAAATGGAATGGTGGGGGCAATTGGTGGCGAGATTGCCTTAAACCCTAGCCCGTACGAGTCCTGTTCTGGAACAATGCCTGACTGATCACGCGAACGGCACCAGCTCCACTCTGTGGTAACTATCGGGAAACCCACTATTTTAGTAACTAGAATCAAACGTTCTTTGAAAACTTCAAATCGACTCTAGTAGTTTTGTTGCTAGGGCTTCGCTTCCCAAAGCGGTGCCATATGGAGCCAAACTCCTAAAACACATTCAAAAGGATGGGATAACAATGGCAGGTAATGAAAAACAGTTTTTGTTCAAAGAGTACAGAACAGGTAATCGCAAAGCACCGAAAACGGGCACATGGAGCTGCATCGATCTTCACGACGAGCAGACGCTTGAGAACATTACGTTTTATTTGGAAGATGGCGTGACGATTAACACAGAAGCATTCAAACTTAGGGATAGAGTGATTGCGACACTTGGCAGCAATGTTCGTTTCGGTAAGTTGGAAACGGTTCTCCAGGGACTTCGCAAAGCACAATAATAGAATGGTGGGGACGAGGTTTGAATAAAGTTCTCCTTTTCATTTTTGCAATGATTGCGGGGATCTTGATCAACTTCTTCCCCGGCAAGGCTCATGCAGCTGTCACTCCTAGTATGGATTGGTATGATCAAGTATCGTCCCAATTTGTTAATAAGCCGACTAAAGATGAAATTATTGCATGGCTGCAAGATTCCAGGCAACAGCAGAAGCGTATTTATTTAGTTAATTCGTACAGTGATTGGAGCAGAACTGTACAGCCTACGCAACGGACAATGGAATTGTGGTCAATGGATACTACGAACACAATGTCTATTAATGGTGATGTACCTATTTGTTATCAATATGCGGATACAATTCCAAAAAATCAATATTGTGCTCCTGGACAATCGGCTGGATATTATGATACTCAAGTGATTCTTTATGGTAACAAAGTGAATTACATGTCTCGATTGACTAAGGTTGGAACAAGTCTAATGGCAACATATTCAACAGGGACGGAAGGCACGTCACAGTGGGGTGATGGTCATTCTGTTTCTGGGGGATTTACTTCATTAGCTACTAAAACACCTGAGTCAAGTTATCACCCAAATAAATTGGTTCCTACTGTTTCAGAGGTTGAGATAACGAATTCGGTTTGGGGTTCAAACTCACCGGTAGGGAATGTGGTGCAATTTAATCCAGCGGATAAAAATATTTATGCCTCTACTCCGAATAGTGCCATTTTTATTCGCACGACAAATTTCAGGCAAATCTCGTTTACAGTAGATGGTGCTTATATTGATACTTTAGCGGTAGCAAATGCATCGACGGCTGCTAGTGATACTCTGGTTCCGCAGAATGTTTTGGACAAAATAAAAGTTGTTGGAAAACACACGTTGTATCTTAAAACGTGGTTGTCGGATGCGAAGACGGATGTTCCTACAGTTACGACATTTGAAATCACATATGCAGATTCAAAACCTTATGTACCGCCTTCGACCGGTGGTGGTTCTACCGATTCGAACGGATTACCAATTGCTCCTTCTGCTCCTCAAAGTGGATGGGATTTAATCGGTTGGCTGAAATATTTAGTTGACTGGGTTCTTTACATTGTTAACATCGTTATCTATCTTCTGGCTCAAGCTGGCGGACGTATCAATGATTTGTTTCAGTCTTCTAGTGGTTTCATTAGCGCCATAAAGTTGTTTTTTGGATTCTTGCCTCCTGACGTGAATGCCTTGTTAGGGACATCGTTGTTGCTTGTCATTCTATTACGGATTTTTAAAAGGTAAGGTGGGATGGCAGCTGAACGATTATGGCTTAGGACTCTTGTTTAAAAAGATATGGGATGTTTGGAATACTACGGTAACAATGCCTTGGATCGGGGAAACAAGCTATTTTAAAATGTCTATCTTCTTAGCTTTCTTCGGATTGTTAGCGGATTTTGTTGCAGGTTTATTAGGAGGGAATAACGACGATGGGTGACATGGACCATGCCCAAATGATTATTGATGCAATTAATGCTTCGACTGCACAAATCATTCAAGCTGTACATATTCAGTTCTCAGTTTTGATTCTAGTGATCGTTGTTCTCTTTTTTGTAATGAGGAGAGGTAAACGCTAATGCTAGATACTATATTTGGTTTCTTCTTACCGACGCCGCCTCCAGGGATGGAAGCATTGTATTATGTGGGTCAGCTGCTTATCGGCATTATGGTTTTTGATGCCCTTTTCGATATATTCCGCTTTGTACGTAATTTGATTCCATTTGGAAGGAGGTGACAATAAACATGGCTGCTACTCCTATGACATTAACTGAATTTATCGCAATGGCTTCTTCGATCCTTGATGTTGTCAAAACAGGTATGGGCGTATTCATGGAGCCGCCTTTAGTGTGGTTCGTTGCAATGGCGTTCTTGGCTGCGGTTCTCGGTATGGCTCAAAAGTTCATTCCTAAGAAAAAAGCAAAATAATTAACGGGGCTATCCGATCTGACCATCGGGTAGCCTTTTTATCACATTTGGGGTGATGAAATGATTGAAGTCTATTCAGGTTTTCCAGGCAGCGGCAAGACGTTTGCCTGTACATATAGAGCATATAAGGCAATGAAAAACGGTGATATTGTCTTTACTAATTATCCGCTGAAAGGCGCGCATAAGATCACTTTCGACGATCTGATCAACTACACATTTCCGGTCGGCTCCACTGTCATTATAGACGAGGCTGGCCGATGGTTCAATTCTCGTAAATGGTCTAGTTTGCCTGAACAGGTCTTTGACTTGTTTACTTTGCACCGGCACATGAAGCTTGATCTCATTGTTGCGGTTCAGAATTTTAACCGAATCGATAAGGCGCTGCGAGAAGTCATTGAGCTTGTTTGGTGGAGCAGGAATATTCCTGGGCTGCCATTTTTCATTTATGAGGGTTATTACGATGTTGAAATGATGGGCTTAAAAGGTGAACACGATAAACAATCGATTATTTGGCGGTGGGCTCGATCGCGGAAATTATACGACACTCATGCGATGAAAAACACAGTTCAGTCGGATTTGATTCCGTTGTCTCCATGGTTCGAACCCAAACTACGCATCCCGTTATGGACTCGTTTGAAAAATGTCCTTCTTAAACGCATTGGCGGTTCGGGCTCCAGAGGTGTCCGCGGAGCGGATCCGTCGGAGCTTGAACGCCAACAGGGGGAAGAAGAGTCTTTTGCTTCGAGTCTTTTATAGGGACGTCGACTCCTGGAACCTTCCCGGAAGACTTGTTTATGTTTGTGCCGGCTAAATGTGATCTGGCTCCATTCCATTAACAACCGATCTTTTACTGAAGCCATACGAAGCGATGTAAACCAAATGATCAACTGGAGTTTCCGAAAGTATGGACAGGTTTAGGTGTGACTCCTTCAAATGAATTTGGTTACTAAAATCATATTGACAGTTATTCGCTAGAGCTGTATATTGAATTTAGTAACTTAATTCAAAAGGTGGTGGTTTAAATGGAACGCGAACTTATGAAGAAAAGTCTTCAGCAGATGTACGATACAGCTCATATCCATCGTGCGCATATGGTTGCTTACGATCAGCCTGGTTATCCAAATCCGGAATCACAGGCGTTGTTCCAGGCGTACCAATTGTTTTGTGGTGATACTGACGCATTTATTCGTCGTGAACGTCTTGGTGATAAGCGGTATGCTGAATTGTTTGCTCAGATGTTGGACAGGTTTCATGCTTTGGAAAAGGAATATGCACGATTAATGGCACTTAAAAAGCCGAAAGAAGAAAAGAAAATAGTTACTGAATTCGAAGTTGGCGAGAACGGTAAAGGGCAAGGCATGTTGAAGATGAAACGTGGTGGCAGCCGTGAAGGTGCCGGGCGTAAAAAGTCGGATTATGTGGCTCGTAAAGTTTCGCTTGCGCTGCTTCCCGAGCATTGGGAGTATTTCGATGATGTTCTGGAACGTCGGCAGCAGCTTGAGCCGAAACTAACGCAGTCCGATCTGCTTCGTCAAATTTTTGAAATTTCTATGAGGAGGAGGGAGCCTGAATGATTCATGGGCAGTGCGTTCAGTGTAAGAAAGGGACGCTTTTCAATTGTGGCTCGTTCTATCGCTGCGATTTTTGCGGGTATGAGGAGCCGACGAAAGTTGCTGCAGCAAAGTTACCTGTTCGACCTCTCCAGGAACGACCTGCAGGTACGAAAACGACTCCTGGAGAGCGGCAGCTGCAGCTGTTCGATACGACGGATTTTATTGGTTTTGGTGGTCGGTGATATGGACAAATGTAATTTTTCGGGCGCGTCGGCGTCTTAGACCCCCGTATTGTAACACGGGGGTACAAAATACAAGACACAGGTCACGGGGCTACGCCCGGTCTGAAAATGTCGCTATTAGTACTTTTGAACCTTATTTTGTAATAA
>NZ_JBYTBS010000117.1:0-6638 GCF_058789495.1 Paenibacillus sp. FW126-R14
ACCCACCACAGCACTCCATAGGACGAAGAGTTCGGCAAAACCTAGTTAAAGCTAAGTAAACGAAATAGAGCCAGTTTGCGCGTAATCTGTTGAAAACGCTTGCATTTAAGCGCTTTCAAGAGTTTTTTAGAAAAAAACCAAGATTTTTGTGAATTTTAACACATTTTCAGCAGGATTCCGTCCTTTTTTGTCGTATTTACTAAAATACCATAAATTTAATCCTAACAAATTAATAGGGGATTGGGAGAGAACCGTATGCATGTTCGTTCATTTCAGCTTGGTGATACCTCTTCGGTGACATCACTCTTAGAGGATGTTTTGTCGGAAACCTGCTATGAAGAAACGATGGAAGCATTTGCTCGACAACTTTCTTGGGATACGGAGCTTGTGCTGGTTGCACAAGAAGAATCAGAGATCGTGGGCATGATAATTGGTACCATCGATAATAACAACGGCTATTACTATCGAATTGCAGTTGCCACAGAGTATCAGCGCAAAGGTATCGGTAAAGCCTTGATCGAAGCAATGAAGATGAGGTTCCTCCAACGGAACGTGAACAAAATTATGGTAACGGTCGACGTCCATAATGAAGTCGTACTCCCTGTGTACGAATCGGCAGGTTATAGTACATCTGATTTTTCCCGTGCTGCGCATCGGTTGAGCATCGTGAAGAAAGTCAGCGTGTAGTCGCTGTTTGCATGCCGTAGAAATGAATAGATTTGGATCGAGAGAAGCATATCGGTGCCGCCATTGCAATTGGGGGTCAGATATGCTTTTCTATATACTAGGGGAATTTATCGGCAGCTATCAATAGAGGAGCTTTGAGACATGGAGAATTTTGCGCCTTATGTGATAAAAAGCTTCAAACATGACGGACATTTACACCGGATGTGGCTGACAAATTGGCGGGTACCGTCGCACATCCTTCATCCCGACCATCTCCGGCAGGAGATGATGGTGTTTATTAATAGCCAGACGAAGATTCAGGAAGCTGACGGCAAGGAATGGGTCAGCCGTATTCCGGGCGTTTCTTTTTTCATTCCAAAACAATGGTTCAACATCGTTGCGCTCATTGAAGATACAGGCGTGAGATATTACTGCAACGTGGCGTCTCCCATGTATGTCACTCAGCAAGTGCTGACTTATATCGACTATGACCTTGATGTGATTCGAATGCCGGATCGCTCCGTCCATATCGTCGATCAAGATGAATATGAACGCCATAAGCTAAATTATCATTATTCGAACCTTGTCGAAACGAAGGTAAAGGATGGGCTTGCCGCTATATTGGAGCTGGTTAGCACGGACAAGTCTCCTTTTCAAGACGATTTGGTGATGCATTATTATGAGCAGTGGGAAAAGCATAGGAACGGAGGAGCCTGAATGAGCTTCTTTGTAGGCCGAAATGGATCGAATCAAGCGGCTTCACAGCCCAAGCCCGTTAAACAAACAGAGGCAAGAAGCCTGACCCATGAGCTGTGGGATTGGACGAAATCCATTCTCGTAGCTCTTCTTGTCGTTATTCTTGTACATCAATTCGGTTTTAATTTGTCTACGGTTCGCGGTCATTCGATGGACCCTACGCTTCAAGAGGGGGAATGGCTGTTTGTGAATAAGGCTATCACATACTTTAAAGCGCCTCAGCGCGGAGAGATTGTCATTCTCAAGGAGACGGAGGAGTATGACTTTACGCATCACCCTTTTTTGGTAAAAAGGGTTGTCGCTATCGGAGGCGACGAGGTACAGGGCCGAGGAGGCGCTCTGTATGTCAACGGCGAGAAGGTCGACGAGCCGTATACCGATTCGGCCATCGAGGACGGCGACTTCGGTCCGACGCGCGTCGGGGAGGGCCGCGTCTTCGTGATGGGCGATAACCGCCATGCGGCGGCAAGTGCGGACAGCCGCAGGTTCGGTGAAGTTCCGACCAGTTTAATCCAAGGCCGGGCCGAGTGTGTGCTATGGCCATTCACAATGGCCGCAAAGCTTTAATTGAGAGAGGAGAGGTGTTTGGCGGTGGACATCCGTAAATTACAGCAAGAGATCGTGGAAGCCGCGCCATCTCTCGGTATTGATAAGATCGGCTTCACAAGTGCGGAGCCGTTCACGGAACTGAAAGACATCCTTCTCCGCCACCGCGAGAAGGGATTTGAATCCGGCTTCGAAGAGCCGGATATCGAGAAGCGGGTGCGTCCCGAGCTGAGCTTCGACGCGCCGCGCTCGATCATCTCCATCGCGGTGGCGTACCCGTCGAAGCTGGCGAACCCGCCCCGATCCGAGCCGGGGGCGTATCGGGGAATCATCTCGCGCTCCTCTTGGGGGAGCGATTATCATGATGTGCTGCGCGACCGGCTCGCGAAGCTGGAGGCTTTCATCGCGGAGCGCGTGCCTGACGCGCGATTGCAAAGCATGGTCGACACCGGCGTGCTGGTCGACCGCGCTGTCGCGGAGCGGTCCGGCATCGGCTGGTCCGGCAAAAACTGCGCCGTCATCACCCCCGAACGGGGCTCGTGGGTCTATTTGGGCGAAATCATCACGAATATTCCGTTTATGCCCGGTACGCCGATGATTGATCAATGCGGCGACTGCACGATATGTATCGACGCATGTCCTACAGGAGCGCTCGTTGGTCCGGGGCAATTGAATTCGTCCCGCTGCATTTCTTTTATCACCCAGACGAAGGGATATGTCGATGACGAATATAAGCTCAAAATCGGCAACCGGCTCTACGGCTGTGACACCTGCCAGATCGTCTGCCCGAAGAACAAAGGGATGAACTGGACGCATCATCCGGAGTTCGAGCCCGACCCTGAGAAGGTCAAGCCGCTCCTGATTCCTTTGCTCACAATGACGAACAAGGATTTCAAGGAACAATACGGACGCATCGCGGCTTCCTGGAGGGGCAAAAAGCCGATTCAGCGCAATGCGATCATCGCACTGGGGAATTTCAAGGACAAATCCGCAGTCCCGGTTCTGAGCGAGCTGCTGCGGAACGATCCGCGGCCGGAGATCAGGGCTACGGCAGCATGGGCGCTGGGACGGATAGGCGGCGAAGACGCTGCGGCTGCTCTGGACAAAGCCCAGGGAGCGGAGCAGGAGCCGGCTGTGCAGCAGGATATTGAGAAAGCTGTCGCAGCCATCCATCAAGCAACTTCGGACACAGGGAGAAGGAATTAATATGACACAAGATCAGCAGGCTGTTTCGAACGTGAACGTCCTGTATTATACGGAGGTCGCTGCGCCTATTGGGGCGTTAGTCCTCGTTACGACATCCAAGGGACTGTGCCGTGTCGCCTTCGGTACCATGGCCCAGAATCAAGAGGGGCTGAAGGAATGGGCGGCACGCTGGTTCGGAGCGCAGATCCGGCTGCAAGAGGATGCTTCGAGTCTGGCGCCGGTAATAGCGCAGCTGGAGGAGTATTTTCGAGGCGAACGGCTCGTCTTTGACGGTGAACTGGATTTGCAGGGCACTGAGTTTCAAAAAAAGGTATGGACGGCCCTGCTGACCGTTCCTTATGGAGAGACGGCTTCTTATAAACATATTGCCGAAGCGATTCAGTCGCCGAAAGCCGTTAGAGCGGTTGGCGGCGCGAATAACAAGAATCCGGTTCCGGTCATTGTTCCTTGTCATCGCATCATTGGCGCAAGCGGAGACCTTATCGGCTATGCCGGAGGCCTGAATATCAAAACATCGCTGCTTGATTTAGAACGTATACATCGGTTGCAACGCCCGGATACCGATCCAAACAATAACTAACAGTGGAGTGAATCCTATGAAATACGTCCATTTGGATTCCGTTGAGTCGGGTCAATATTTGGGGCGCACGATATTTGCCAGCAATGGTTCTATTTTGCTTTCCGAAGGCGTGCAATTAACGGTTTTCATGATCAATACGCTCAATCGCATCGGCGTCACGATGATCTACATCAAAGACCCGAACATGGAGGATGTGGAAGTTCCGGAAATTATTTCGGATGAAACGAAACGTGTCGTCATGCAGCAAATGGGGCAAACCTTCGCCGCGATCCAATCGGGCAAGGAGTTTAACTCCCGGGCTATGAGCATTTCAATCAACACATTATTGGATGAGGTTATGAAAAATCGCGACGTGCTCGTCCAACTGACCGACATTCGGACGAAGGATAACGAGATGTATGTTCACGCTACGAATGTCTGCATGATGGCAGTGCTCATCGGGATCAATATGGGCTTTAGTGCGACGCAATTGAAAGAGCTTGCCGTCGGCGCCCTGCTGCATGATGTGGGCAAAGTCGAGCTCACCTATGACGATGAATCGCCTGACAGAAGGAAGCATCATACGTGGCGAGGATTTGAGCTTCTGAAGACGAAGCGTGAATTCAGCTTGCTCATCGCTCATGTCGCCTTCCAACATCATGAAGCGTTAGATGGCGGGGGCATTCCCAGGGGCTTGACCAGCGATGAAATTCATATTTATGCCAAAATTACAGCAGTCGCGAATATGTACGACAACTTGCTTTTCGATACGTCCTTGGGACGCCGGATGATGCCATATGAGGCTTGCGAGCATATGATGGCACTGGCCGAGACGAAGCTGGACCGGGAGGTTTTGATTCATTTTCTGAAAACCGTCTCCATCTATCCGACAGGGGCTTCGGTCCGCTTATCGAACCGGGAAACCGGCGTCGTCGTCGGCCAGCACCGCGGGCTGCCAAGCCGTCCGATCGTAAGAATCGTTAAGCAGGATCAGGACGACAAGGAGCTTGATATCAAGGAGATCGATTTGGCTAAACATACGACGGTTTTCATTGAGCAGGTCCTGTAATTTCATCGTAAAGTCATTTGTAAAGCCGTGAGCAGAAATGGTATGATAAGGCAAGCAATCTAACCAATTAACACTTGCAGGGGGCAACTTTATGTGGAGTTATCTTATTCCCATTCTCACTTTAATTGTGGGCTTAGTCGGCGGATTTTTTATCGGCGTATTTTATTTGAAAAGGCAGCTGGAAGCTATGCAAAACAATCCGGAGATGCTGGCCAAAATGGCGAAACAAATGGGCTACAACATGAATAAGCAGCAGTTGAACAAAGCGCAGCAAATGATGAAAAACCAAAAGTGGAAATAAATCAAGGGTGAGATATCCCTTCAAAAGGGCTTTGCTGTCTTACCGTACGAACGGCGGGCAGCAGGAGCCCTTCCTATTATGGTCAGCGTTAGTAAAATTAGGACATACCAGTACGATTCAGAGGGTGGCTAGTCGATGGCAAGCAACAAAGACCGAATCCTGGAGGCCGCGATGCATTTATTTCATGATCATGGCTACCAGGGGACGGGACTAGAGGACATTTTGTCGAGCAGCGGGGTATGTAAAAGCAATTTTTACTATCATTTCAAGAGCAAAGAAGAACTGGGCTTAAAGGTCATTGAACGCAAGGTAGATGAAATGCGGAAGTCTGTGATGGAGCCTAGTCTGGGCAATACTAAGCTATCGCCAAAGCAGCGTGTGCTGGCATTGTTTGAACGCATGTTAAGCTTTTGCGATGAGAACGCGTGCCGGAAGGGCTGTTTCTTCGGGAACTTGGCGCTGGAGCTTAGCGATAGCTCGGAGGAGCTGCGTAAGCCGTTGAGCCGGTTTTTCACCGAGATGGAGACAGAGGTGGAAGCCTGCCTGCTCGAAGGCCGGAGGCAAGGGGAGCTATCGCTTCAGGGACTGACCCCTGTGGAGCTGGCCGCACCGATCGTTTCGCTTCTGCAAGGCGGGATGCTGCTCACGAAAGCGCATAAAGACAGCAGAGCAATGCGGGAAGGCATCAAGGTACTGACAGTGTGCATGGGATAGCGGAAATGAAAGAGGAGTGTGGAGAAAATGGCATCTGTTGAATACAGAAATACGAGAGTGGCCGAAAATCGCGAGCAGATTGAGCAGCATGTGCGGGAGATTTTGCGATTGATCGGGGAGGATGTAGACAGGGAAGGTTTGCTGGATACACCTGCGCGCGTAACGCGTATGTATGAAGAAATTTTTTCGGGCTATGTAGCGAATCCGCGGGATGTTCTCGGGGTAACCTTCGACGAGCAGCACGAAGAGCTGGTTATTATTAAAGATATTATTTATTACAGCCAGTGCGAGCATCATATGGCGCCATTTTTCGGTAAAGTGCATGTAGGCTACCTCCCAAGCGGCAAAGTTGCAGGGCTAAGCAAATTTGCCCGTCTTGTTGATGTAGTAACCCGTAAATTGCAGGTACAGGAGCGAATAACGTCCGAAATCGCCGACATCCTCGATGAAGTGCTGAAGCCGCACGGCGTCATGGTTGTCGTTGAAGGGGAACATATGTGCATGTGCTCCAGAGGGGTCAAAAAGTACGGCAGCGAGACGATTACATCGGCTGTGCGTGGTTCTTTCCGGACGGATCCGACGCTGCGTTCCGAATTTTTATCATTGATCAATAGGTAAAAAAAGCTGTCTGGCTATGCGGCCCAGAAACTGTGACGTGGTCATATGAGATATTTGAGCATGAAGCGATAGACGATAGTTTAATAAACACCAGAAAGACTGCCGATTCCAATGGAACGGCAGTCTTTTTTTAGTAGATAAGAAAGTATAAGTTTTATACTTTTGCTTCGCATCTACCTTGACAAACGCGCCCGTCCTGAAAG
>NZ_JBYTBS010000118.1:0-5962 GCF_058789495.1 Paenibacillus sp. FW126-R14
CGCGCCCTGAGAGATTCGAACTCCCGACCTTTTGATTCGTAGTCAAATACTCTATCCAGCTGAGCTAAGGGCGCTTATGGAGCGGAAGACGGGGATCGAACCCGCGACCCTCGCCTTGGCAAGGCGATGCTCTACCGCTGAGCCACTTCCGCACGGTATGTCTTGCTTGTCGCTTCATCAACTTTTCTCAGAGGCGACAAGGAATAATATATCAGGATTTCAGAACAAATGCAAATGTTTTTTGTTACCAATCATTATTTTATAAAAACACCGCCAAACGGAATCACTTCTCTGGCAATTCGCCGCAATAAGCTGTCGTTTTTCATATGCTCATCCAGCTTGGCATCCGGCTTGCAAGGCTGCAGCAGCACATGCCCGTGTCCCGTCATTTCCCAATGATAATTCATATGCTGACTGGCTAACGTGTTGCCGTACACGCACAGGCGCAGCTCGGCATTGCGCGGGTACGCAATAAGGCAGCTAATATCCACATATAAGGGCTGCTTCGGATCCAGCGTCATTTGATACACCGGGCCAGCGGTCAGAAGTCCTAGCGTCCCCGGTCCCTTGAACTGCATTTTGACAAGGTCTTGCGTAATGAGCGTATTTTTAACATTTTGCAGGTGAGAAGTGAAGCTGACACCCTCGGTATAAAACAGTACGTGGCGAAACTCATACAAAAGATCATCGTCAGCGCCAATGGGCACCACAGACATGCTGAAGCCTTCGGGCAGCCCGAGCATGAGCTGGGCGGGACCGCGTACACGCGACTGTATGAAACGCTTTTTGCGGTACATGCTGGGCAGCTTCATCAAGGAGTCCTCCCGCTGCTCGGATCTCCCCTGAAAGGCCACGATCTGATTCGGATGCAGCACATGAACGGCTTCGTCCTGCTCGATGCGCAGCTTGGCCATCTTTGCCAGTGAGCTTGCAGATTCGAAAACGACCTCCATGCTACTCCCCCTCCTATCTCATATGACGCTTTTGTCTCCGCCAGACCACATACCTGAACACTCGTCCAAGTATAAAATAAAGCACGACAAGCACCACAGCTGTGATAATCATATTCGTAATTTTCCGATTTCGCTTCTCTTTATCCAGCGCCACTTGCTCCATAGACTTTAAGCGCTCTTGCAGAAGCTGGTTTTCCTTTTGAAGCGTCTCGTTTTGTTGAAGGAGCTTTGCTTCCGTTTCCTGCGAATGCCGAATCGTTTCCGAAAGCTTGTCCTTTTGCTCTTCTAATTGCTGTTTCGTTGCCTCGTAATCTTGCTGAATTTGCTGCATATTCTCCGGGAGCTGATAAATTTCTTTCACTCTATCAAGCCAGGAGGCATGGGCTGCAGAGATAGGGAACATGAATCCTATCACAATGACCAGAACGCCGAGCGCATGACTAATCGCAGAAATATGACGTGCCCGCATCCGCCTTCCCTCCCGTCAGCCCGACATTTTCTTCTATTTTACCGCAAAAATCACCCCTTCACCACTCCTAAGACTTGAACCGGATAACGCAAAATTCATAGGCAAAAAGAAAAAACTTACCCTTCGCGATTAAATCACGAAAAAAGTAAGTTTTTGCACTAAGATATCGTATGTAATTATTCCCCAGCCGGTGGAGTGAACGTACGCTGCGCAAACTCAGCATCCAACATGAAGAAGGCATTGCTGTCTTTGTCGATTCGTTTCAGCTTATTGATAATGCTGTCGAACATCGCTTCTTCCTCTACCTGCTCATCAATGAACCATTTCAAGAACTGCATAGTGGCATGCTCACGGTCGTTGAGGGCCAAATCTGACAGATGGTAAATACGTCTTGTAACTTCCTGTTCGTGCAAATAAGCATGCTCAAACGCGTCCAGGATCGATTTGTATTCATTCACTGGCGTATCCATGCCGGCGAAGGAAACCTTTTTGCCGCGGTCATTCAAAAATTTAAAAATCTTCATGGCATGGAACTTCTCTTCCTCCGCTTGCACGATGAAAAAGTTCGAGAACCCATCCAAGCTTTCTGCCGCACAATAACCAGCAATCGCCAAATAGACGTGCGCAGAGTAAAATTCATAGTTCATCTGATCGTTGAGCGCTTCCGTTAGTTCCTCTTTTAACATGATGTGCTGCACATCCCTTCTGTATGGTTATATATTGCGTATTCCCCATACATACAAGATTACCAGAACTTCACATACAAATACAAACGGAAGTCATAATTTTTATTAAAATTAACGTCTAAGCCATTACGGTTTCAGCCCTGGATTCAGCAATAATCTGTTTGAGCTGGGCATATAGTAAATCAGGCGAAGAGGCGCATAACAGCTCCTTTTTGCCGATCATGGCGATGCATTCTTTCTTGCAATGTTTGCAATTGCCTAAGCAATCCTTCTTTTTCTGCTTCAGGTCCGGGTATTCGTTTTTCAATGACTTGTATATTTGTTTAGATCCGAATTTTTCGTTTCTACAGCAGTATTTAATCGTCTTCATGCCGTCCAACCTCCACCGCTCATATCTGCCGCCTATCCTGATATTAGTGATAATAATAATCAATGTCAACTGAAAAATGAAGATGGTTGTACCAAGAAAGCTTCCCTACTCCTTCTAAAAGGAACTGATGAAGCTCTTTGTGATGCAATGAGTTGAATTTGAAGGGCATTCGTCCAACAAGACATCCTATTGGCATGGACACAATCTCACCGCAAAATTTTGGGTTTGATGCGGAATACGATTTCCATTACAATCAATGATAATTATTATCAATTAAGTTGAAATCTACAAAGGGGATGATTGAATGACTTTACAACACAAACAGCTCACTGAAGATACCGACGAAAATGTCCTCTTCCGTTTTATCGATATAGAACCGATGGTCTCGTGCATGGAGAAGGCTGCCGGCCCCGCTTTCGCGGAAACATATATTTTGCTGCTTGCTGCCAAAGGCAAATGTACTGTGATTGCGGACAAACAGCGTTATGCGCTGGAGCGTGACCGCTGTTTCCTTATCCCCCCGGGTACGCTGCTTGATTTCGAAATGAACGGAGCCGTCTATCCCGATGGCTTCTGCATAACATTTGAAGCGCTGTCGGAGCGCGCCCGCATTAAAGAAGACCGCATCTTCCAAATGTCGGCCCATGTGTTCAATTGCGGTGTCGAGATTCCAAAGCCGTATTTCCGCGAGCTGTATCGTCTGGCTGCTCTAATGAAGGACAGCCGCGAGCTCCCCGCAGAGCTGCGCAAACAAAGCAGCCTGGTCTCGTTTTACGAGCTTGTTTATCGGCTTATGGACATAGGTCAAGCAAAGGACGAGCATGATAACGATTCCCGGAATGCCATCTGGCGGACAATCCGGGAAATGGAACGCCGTTATGCCGAACCGCTGACCCGTAATGAACTAGCCGGAATCGCCTGCGTGAGCCCATGGTATTTCTCCCATTTATTTAAAGCAACAACAGGCCATAGCCCCCATCGCTACCTCTCCGATATTCGTATCGAACACGCCAAGGAATTGCTGCGCAAAGGCGTCGCGTCACGCGATGTGGCGCTCAAGGTCGGGTATGGCGACGACTCTCATTTCCGGCGTAAATTCAGGGAAGCGGTTGGTATGCCCCCCTCTGTTTTTGCCGCTCGCAAGCACGAGAAGATCGCAACCGTCAGCTATCATTATGCGGCTCATTTGTTAGCGCTGAATATTGTTCCTTACGCCGCACCGGTCGATCGTGAACGCGAATATCACCGCAGTCATTACCATGATTTAATTCCGGTTCATCTGCTGCGCCGTAAAGTAATGCCCGCTGAATTATGGAGGCATAACATGCAGAGCCTGGCCCAGGCCAAACCCGAGATTATTCTGTGCGACGAAATCACTCCCCCGGAGATTAATGAGCAGCTCAACAAAATCGCACCAACTTTTGTAGTCCCATGGATGAACAACCATTGGCGGGAACAGTTCCGGCAAATCGCCGTGATAGTCGGCAAGGCGAAAGAAGTCGAACGCTGGATCGACGAATATGAGCGCAAGGCTGACGAAGCGGGAGCGGCTGTTCACCAGTTAATCGGCGACGAAACTGTCACGCTGGTGCACTTAATGTTGGGTGAGTTAATCATTTACGGCAGACGCAACGGAGGCGCCGTACTCTATGACGATCTTCGTCTCAAGCCGGCATGCGATACAATCGATATTCCGGTATTCCGTGTCCTGTCCGCGTCCGATCTTTCGCGGCTTCACGACACTGACCATCTTCTAATGGTCGTAGATCGGGACAAGGCTTCGCAATTGGCATGGGCGCAGCTGCAAAAAGAGACTGCTTGGAAAACCATACGGGCCGTTCAAAGCGGACAAATCCATCATATCGACGAAACGCCTTGGTTGGAATATTCTCCATTCGCTCATGAGCTTGTCCTCGGGCATGCTCAGCAATTGTTCGCCAAGAAGCACTAAGCTTCTAATCGCACAATCCGCCTTCTCAACACCACACATTTCGCTCTGTTATCCTTAATAATAGGATGATAGAATACTATCCATTGATAATGATAATCAAAATTATTTGAGGAGGCACTATGCCATACATGTCCCGATCCACTTCAGTCTTTATTTTGGCTTCATTCGCAATGAGTATACTGCTGAGCGGATGTGGTTCGAACCCTACCATTAATAGCGCAGCTCCTGCGACTGAAAATGTCCTAGCATCGCCCGGCGCAGGTACTGGCACCGTTCCCGAGAAGCGCGATTTCAAGCATACGATGGGTTCGATCCAGCTTTCATCCATTCCCAAGCGGATTGTCGCTCCATATTTGGAAGATGCCCTAATAACGCTCGGCATCAAGCCTGTTGCAAAATGGTCTTACGGGGATCTGGTACAGGATTATCTGGAACCGGATCTTCAAAATGTTCCCAAGCTCGATTTTACAGGTGGACTAAACAAGGAAGCGCTTCTTGCGGCTAATCCCGACTTAATCGTGCTGTACACGACGAATATGGCGAACGAAGAAACCTACAAGCAGTATTCCGCAATCGCTCCAACCTACGTGTTTGATGACGCAACCGTCGCCTGGAAGCAGACGCTAGAGTTGATCGGCACCATGACCGGGACGTCCAACAAAGCCGAACAGGCCATTCATGATTATGACAACAAAGTCAAGGAAGCTAAAGAAAAGCTAAAACCTTATGTGGATAACAAGACGTTCGCCGTCATTCGCGCGAAACCAAAAGAAATCCAACTGATGGACGGCTCTTTTTATAGCGGACTGGTGCTCTACTCCGATCTCGGCTTAACGCCGCATAAGCTCGTTAAAGAATGGTCTTGGAGCCGCGCTCAGGCTCTGTCACTGGAGAAATTGCCTGAATTGAACGCTGATTATATTTTCGTGCTGGTGCAGGGGAAGGATTCGAGGTCGCTAATGAACGAGTATGAGAACAGCCCACTGTGGAAAAATCTCCCCGCCGTCAAGAACGGCCATGTGTTCGAGATGCCAAGCAACTACTGGATGGCTAGCGGAGCGATCGCTAATACCAAAAAAATCGACGATGTCCTAAATGTAATCGTAAAATAACGATCTCTCAGAACGTTAAAGTGATCCGGTTGGATTGTCGTTTGCGACGAATTCAACCGGTATTTTTATATAGATTCATTTTTTGAGTGGACAATTTTGTCGAAAATAATAAAAAAGCCTTCAGATTTAACTGAAGACCATGATTTTAGATATGGTGCGGTCAAGAGGACTCGAACCTCCACGGGGGGTTAGCCCACACGGACCTGAACCGTGCGCGTCTGCCAATTCCGCCATGACCGCATGAAGTGAAACTAAAAAAGTGAGTCATGTAGGATTCGAACCTACGACACCCTGATTAAAAGTCAGGTGCTCTACCAACTGAGCTAATGACTCATACTGCATAAAAAATGGCGGAGCCGACGGGATTCGAACCCGCGGTCTCCTGCGTGACAGGCAGGCATGTTAGGCCTCTACACCACGG
>NZ_JBYTBS010000119.1:0-5800 GCF_058789495.1 Paenibacillus sp. FW126-R14
GCGTAAGCGTAAGCTTACCGACGCGTGACGCTAACGGCAAAATGACTTATGCCTTCCAACCGGCTCATGTGGATATGTTGATTGATCTTGCCAAAGAAGCAAATAAGGAGCTTATACTTGATGCTACGGTTAAACAGCAGCTTGATATTACTACGGTTAGCTTCGAGGGAGACATCGCACAGAATGCAGCGAATAAGGGCAAGCCTATTGTTATCAAGGCTAACGACGTTCAGTTCAAATTTCCTGTTAACTCCTTAAGCGGGGCATACAAATTTGAAACTGTGAAGCTTACAATCGCATCTAATGATGTTCAGATATTGGGCGATTTCGCTACGGCGTCCCCGATATTAGAGTTTTCTTTAGGCGAAAAAGATAAGGCTATAACAACTTTTGATACACCGATAGAGGCTACTTTCCACTATGATCAGTCAAAAGTAACGGACGCTAGGAATCTAGGCGTGTATTGGTTGGATGAAACAACGAACACTTGGACTTATATGGGGGGCAAGATAAATGGTGACGGTACAATTACCGCTACATTGTCACACTTCTCGAAGTATGCTGTGTTGGAAAAGATAGAAACGGCCGTAAAAACATTCACGGATACCCAAGGACACTGGGCGCAAAAAGACATCGAGCAACTTGTCGGCAAAAAGATTATCGACGGTATGGATGATCAATCCTTTCAACCGGACAGCAATATGACTAGAGCGCAGTTTGTTACAATCCTCAAGAAAGCACTAAACCTGTCTGCTCAAGCAACAACCAAAGCTTTTGAAGATGTAGCTGCAGATTCATGGTATGTGGATGCTGTGAACGCTGCTTATGCTGCGAATATCGTAGGAGGAACAAGCCAGAGCACCTTCTCTCCAGAAGCTAATGTTACGCGAGAGCAACTGGCGGTCATGATAGTCAACGCGTATATGAACGTTACTGGTAAAAAACTGAACGATATTGTTTCAGATCAACCGGACGGCTATGTAGATGCAAGCAGCATGAGTGAGTGGGCTAAACAACACGTTGCAGCGGCTACAACGCTCGGATTGCTGAACGGCGTAGACGATACTCATTTTGCTCCGTCTCAAAATAGTACAAGGGCCCAAGTGGTCACAGTTGTCGTACGTATGCTGAAACAAATTAGCGACGTAAAATAAGCTTGAAATCAAATAACTCTACATCAATGATGTAGGGTTATTTGTTGTTCTCTTCTTGGTTAAATTCCTGCTTTGCTCTTTGGAGGAAATGGAAAAATTTATGCACTATCGTAATACTTCCGCCATGTTCGTTATTACGAAAATAAGCGAAGATAGAACCTGTAAGACGCATAACGTAAGGTGGTAAGCGCCAGGTGGCGTTTAATCATACATTGTTTCTTATTCGGACGGTCGTAACGAGGCGGGGATATCGAAATATCCCGCAGTGCCGTGCATGGTCTGTTACGGTATCCTGTACAATCGGATCGGTAAGAAACCCCTATTTGGGGTTCGATTCCCCAATCGCATAGTGAGCGATTCTGGTAGAATACTCGACTTCACATCGAGCGATGAACAAATTAGACCTGTTAGCGGGAACCCTCGGCCTGACTTCAAGTAGGCACTGAGAAAGCAGCTCTGCAGCCTGTGGATACCGATTCAGAGATAAAGTACTTGGCTGCATAATGGCAAGATGAGTGAGCGCGGGCTGAAATCGGGATCGCCTCGCCATCAGAAAATTTTCGTACGCAGGTACCGATCTTCGAGCCTAAAGCTTGGCTCCGCTTTTTGATCAGGAGGGTTCCCTAATAAAGGTCACAACACACCACAAAGTTTCCATGAAATGAGGAGATACATGATGTTTAAGAAAGTTATCGTTAAAGCTGACGAACGAGGATTACTGTTTAAGAAAGGCAGTTATGTTAAGCACCTGCAGCCAGGTGTTTACCGGCTCGCTCCATTTTCAGACGATGAAATTGTGCTGTTGAATGTTAGTAAACCATTTGCTGTACAGGGGAAGGATCTGAACTTATTTCTTCAGGATGAACGGTTGCTAGAGGAACTGACTGTTATCAATATTCAAGATCATGAGTACGCGCTTCATTATGAGGATGGAAAGTTCGTATCGCTTATGACAGCCGGTAAATACGCTTTCTGGAATGTGCTGAAACGGCATGACTTTACGCGAGTCGATATTCGCCAACCAGAGGTTGGTGCAGAAATAGATAGAGCCATATTGGCGAAAGTTGCAGGCTATCTTTATGTTTCTGAAGTGGCTAGTCACGAGACAGGGGTGCTTTTTTATAACAATGTCATGCAAAAGGAGCTTGCTCCAGGAAAATATTACTTCTGGAAGGGGCCAGTGGTGGCATCCATAAAAACCGTGGATTTACGGCAGCAACAGCTGGATATGACCGGTCAGGAGATGATGACGGAGGACAAGGTAACGCTTCGCTTAAACTTCGTCTGCCAGTACAAGATTATCAATCCGCTGCGTGCATTGGAAATTAAAGCTTTTGAAGATCAGGTCTATATTCTGTTGCAGCTTATTCTGCGTGAATATGTCGGGACTTTGAAGCTTGATGACCTGTTGCGGATGAAGCAAGAGATTGCGGCATTTGTACTGTCCCGTCTGAACGAAAAAAGTGAGGATTACGGGGTCAAATTCTTTTCTGCCGGCGTAAAGGATATTATTTTGCCTGGGGATATAAAAGAGATACTTAATACAGTGCTGCTAGCAGAGAAGAAAGCCCAAGCGAACTTGATTACCCGTCGAGAGGAAACGGCTTCTACTCGCAGTCTGCTGAACACAGCTAAGTTGATGGACGAGAATCAGACCCTATTCCGCTTGAAGGAGCTTGAGTTTCTCGAGAAAATTTGTGAGAAAATCGGGACGATTTCGCTCACCGGTAGAGACAATTTGTTGGAACAGTTGAATTCGCTTCTTGGGGGAGCTAGACAATAGTGGGATGCGGGCTTCATGAGGTTGAAAAAAGTATGGGAAAAAGGTGATGAAAACAATGCTTATTTTCTTCAATAAAGCGGAACGGCCTCTCTGGGAAGGCAGGCCTTCCATTTATTCATTTATACTGGAGCAAGGTGAATCCGTAGGCGGATCCCTGCCGGATGACGAAGAATTCTGGTCGGGCAGCAAGTTGAGGTGGGTAGCAGGCGGCCTGGATGGTGCTTTCGGGCACCATGCGGGGCCCGGTCAGATGACAGACGAGACACGCGAGTTGGTCAACCTGCTGGCGAAGCAATCGAGAAAGCCGAAGAATTCCATCAGAAAGACACTGTATGCTAAGCTTGTGAAAACGGATATTGGCAGCAAAATTGACGCTATTTTAGACGAGATCCGCAAACAGCCGGGCATACAGCCAGATGACTTATTCCAAGAAGCAAAATGGCTAGCCGAAAACGGTGCACACCGCAATGCCGTCAAATTCGGAATTGCGCTGCTGGGTCTTTTTCAGAACGAGCAAGTGAAGGAACTGCTTCTGACACTGGGGAGGCACGATGAATTTACGCTATATGCCGCGGTTGCGATTCGGAATGGAATGGAAGACAGCAACCAGGTTCTGTTTGAACTGGCTAAGAACGTTCATGGGTGGGGGAAAATCCATCTCGTCGAGAGACTGGAGCCTGCCACCGAGGAGATCAAAGATTGGCTGCTGCGCCAAGGCTGCCAAAACATCATCATGAACGAATACTTAGCTTGCCTTTGTGCAAGGAATGGCGGTTTGCGCGAGGCGCTCTCGGCCGATCTTGTTGATAGCGCATTGTTTGATGGGGCGACGGATATCATACAAGCGTTATTGAACGGCGGGCCGGCTGAAGACATCTACGATTACGAGTATGGTCCGCAGGTTGTGTCCGATTTCGTAAGGCTAGCCCGGGAGATAGGCTCGTCCGCTAAGCATTTGTCGGCTCTATTCAGCATTCGCGACTTTTTGGCTCAGGATGAGGAGAATTGGTCCCGGCGGATGTCGGATGGATGGACCGGGCAGTTAAGAACCGATACTAGGGATGCATGCGAATCGTTGATTGCCGAAGCCAAGTGGGTGAGCATTATCGTTGATGCAGTTAGCACCGGAGATTCGTCGGCTCGCCACTATGGTGCAGCATGTGCGGATAAGCTTGGCGTGGATATCTGGGATACGCTGTATGGTCAGCTTGCCGCAGATCCGCTGCAGGATTTTCATTACTTTCAGCTCATGAAATCGAACGACCCAAACCGTATCCGGCAATTGGTTCAATTCGCCATCGAGCATCTCCCTCTTCAGCATATTGCTTCCGGTCCCGGTGAGGAGATGGGGTTTGGCCAAGAATATGCGGCCCATCGGATTTTGGATACCATTTTGCAAAGTTTGGATCGGTTTGAGGGGATTGGTGTCGAATTGATCTTGACGGGGCTGAACAGTCCTGTAACCCGAAATCGGAATCTGGCGATTAAGGCGTTAGAAGGTTGGCATGTGGCTGCCTGGGGTGATCGGCTTATTGAAGCGGTCAATCATTTATCGCAAATAGAACCTGACAACTCGGTCAAAGAGCGGATTCATAAGCTCCGGGAAGGCAAAGGGCTCTGAACACGGGGAAAGTAACTGGAAAATCTCCTTCTAAATTGCCCGAGCGATCAATATATGAAACCACTTAGGCGTCTTTCACGTCTACGCTCTACTCCTTTTGTGGTATAATGGTAATAGAAAAATCGCTCGCATCCCCAGCCGTTGGAGTTGAAACGATGACTGAACTGTTAAAGCCGTCTGTCGATTTTGTGTTCAAAAAAATCTTTGGCAGCGAAGAAAACAAAGACGAAGTCCTGCTCAATTTCCTAAATGAAGCGTTGCGGGAAACGGAGCCGAAGCCGTTTGTCAGTCTGACGATACTTAATCCGAACATTGATAAAAATGCCGTGACCGATAAACAGTCCATCTTGGATGTCCGAGCCAAAACCGAGGATGGCAAACAGGTGAATTTGGAGATCCAGGTGAGCAACAAGTACGGTATGGCAAAGCGCAGTTTGTATTACTCGGCCAAAATGTATGGGGAGCAATTAGAGGAAGGCAAATTCTACACGACCTTACAAAAAGTCATTTCGATCAATATCTTGACCTTCAGCTACATTTCGAACGAACGCTTTCATAACATATTTCACATGAGGGAAGACCATACAGGCGAACTCTTAATCGACGACATAGAAATTCACTTTATGGAGCTGTCGAAGCTGGGGATCAAAGTCCACGAAATGGACAGCCGACTCGTAAATTGGCTGATGTTCATTAACGGCACGAATCAGGATCGATGGGAGGAATTAGCGATGGATACACCGGGCTTGAAAAAAGCGATGACGACACTGGAGTTTTTGAGCCAAGACAAAGAAGCACGGATGCTGTATGAGATGCGGAAAAAAGCGCTGCTGGATGAGCAGTCTGCATTGGACTATGTGGAGTCCAGGGGCAGAGAGGAAGGAAAGGCTGCTAGAGATAAAGAGATTGTAGCTAACATGCTGCAAAAAGGTTTATCGATCTCACTCATTGCCGAAGTAACGGGCTTGTCCGAAGCGGAAATTGAGTTGTTAGGCAAACAGATGCACTAAAAGCGAAGCACCGTGGTTTCAACGACGGGTTATTATTAAATAAAGAAAACACTATATACCATACTGATGTTTTCTGAAAAGGACCAGAGCCACCGCTCTGGTCTTCTTTTTTTGCACTTATTTTTCGGATAAGGAATGTGAAAGAAAATAACGGTGTTGTATTGCAGAGTCGATGGTTGTTATTATAACTAGAAGAATATCCTGAATTTGTAAACTGGTGATATAATAAGAG
>NZ_JBYTBS010000120.1:0-4958 GCF_058789495.1 Paenibacillus sp. FW126-R14
CCACACCCCACACCCCACACCATGGCCGCTCATTCCGTACCCCGAACACTACCCTGAGCCTCGGCATTCTGAACCTGGAACCCCACACCAAGGCCCCACAATCTTTGCCACGAACACCACCTCGAGAGCCCCTAGCATTCCGAACCATGAACACCACCTCGAGCATCCTTCTTTCTGGACCACGAACACTCCCCGATCCTTAGCATTCCGTACTACGAACACAACCCCGAGCCCCCGGATTCCGTACCCAGGACACATCCCCGATCCTCATCATTCGGTACCACGAACACCATCCCGAGCCCCCGGATTCTGAACATCGACCATCACCGCATTCTGTACCTTGAACTTTACACCGAGTCCCCATATTCTATACCACGAACACAACCCGAATCCTTAGCATTCCGCACCGCGAACACAACCCCGATTCTCAGCATTCCGTACACCGGACATTACTCCAATCCTCAGCATTCCTTACCACGAATACAACTCCAAGCCTCAGTATCCTGTACCGCGAACACAACCCCGATTCTCAGCATTCCGTACACCCGACATTACTCCAATCCTCAGCGTTCCGTACCAGGAACACAACCCCGAGCCCCCGGATTCTGAACATCGAACAACACAGCGAGCCCCCGCATTCTGTACTTTGAACTCTACACCGAGTCCCCATACTCTATACCTTGAACACCACCTCGAGCTCCCGGATTCTGAACATCGAACACCACCTCGAGCTCCCGGATTCTGAATATCGAACACCACCTCAAGCCTCCACATTCTTTACCACGAACACCACCTCGAGCATCCCTCATCCTGGACCTCGATTCCACAGTGGGCACCTTCGCACCGAACCTCTGAAGCATCAACCATCCCCTGCAGCGGTTATGAACCTAGCTCCCCAGGCCAGCAACATACTTCTTTTTTGGTCATTTTCTGTGGTATCTACAAAAAGCTTAAACTACTATGAATAACATTCTCTTATTTGAGAATCGAGCGCGCTTTATCCTAACTTTTACTCTCTTTTGTATATATCACAGAATTTGATGTTTTCCGATACACTCCCCTTGGTGAGGAAGAGTGACAAAAAAACTCACTTGACGAAAGAACGTATGTTCGATATAATAAAAGGAACAAATGTTCTATTTTGTGAGGTGGGACGATGGATCAGCAGTTTATGGACGAGCGCACAGATTTTTTTCAATCGGAAGAGGAATGCGAGCAGTTTTTGATGGATATGCGTTGGTCAAATGGGTTCTGCTGTCCACGCTGCGATAGTAACGAGGCTTTTAATATTCGAGCGCGTATAATATTAGAATGTAAAGAGTGCAGGATGCAGGTTTCTTTAACTGCCGGGACGATCATGCATAAATCGAAGTTACCGTTACTAGTTTGGTTTAAAGCCATTAAACTGTTAATAGAAAAGGGAATAGACTGTACGGCTAGTTTACTTTCTAGAGTTCTTCAAATTAATTATCGAAGCGCCCAATTGTTGTTGAAAAAAATTCAGTTTGCATTTGATTACACACAAAACAGGGTGAAGTTACTTAGTAAAGCAGCAATTGATTCCAACTCTGATTCAACTACTCCTGATAATCCCCAACATCTCGAAACTCCTCATCAGACTAGTCAAACTCAAAAAGACCAATCAACCTCAACCTGGGATATACATAAATATCTCGAATCCAAAATTGACAGATTAAACACTAGATTAACGTTCCACAACATGAGACTAAATAATTGCCAATACATTGCCCACCTAAAAGATCAGTCCAAACGCGGTCACGATGGCTTTAGTGTTTTTAATAATTATGTGAAAATGGCAATATCGAATATATTTTACCCTACGTTTCTTAAGTGTTTTCAAATTTCCTGAATCTTAGATGCAAAGTGATTTGACCCCGTACTGTTTTTCAGGCATGATGGAGGAGTATTGAGTATTGAGTATTGAGTATTGAGTATTGAGTATTGAGTATTGAGTATTGAGTATTGAGTATTGAGTATTGAGTAATAAATTATATGTAATGAGTATCATAGCCAGTTAAGGGGAGAAGCATAATATGAAAAGGACGCTGCAAGCTCCTATTCATTTCTATCGGAAATTCATATCGCCGCTGAAGCCGCCGACGTGCCGGTTCTATCCCACATGTTCGCAGTACGCACTGGAGGCAATTGAAGTTCATGGTGCTCTGAAAGGGACATGGCTATCAATGAAACGAATTTGCAAATGCCATCCTTTTCATCCAGGTGGGATTGATTATGTACCCCCGCGGCCGGAGAAATTAATTCATAACGATCAGTCAGCTTGACAGGCGGCTCTTTTTTTCGATATATTTGCCATAAGATGTTGAATATAGATTCGATGAACGGATAAGTACAGACGGAGACCTATGAACAGAGAGCCGGGGCAGGTGAAAGCCGGTATAGGATTAAGTTTGGAAGATGGTCCCGGAGAATAAGCCTTCGAGCTGCCCGATTGCGTAGAAGTAGTGAAATACGCTAAATTGGGGGTAAGCTGGCTTCGTTTCCCAGCGTTAATGGGCAAGTCGTTATAGACTTACTGAGCCCCGAGCTTGTGAAAGGCGGGGGAACCTGGGTGGTACCGCGTGAGTTCAGCTCTCGTCCCAAGATGGATGAGGGCTTTTTGTGTTTTTTACTTTTAGCTAGGAGGAATTTAGGATGACAACAAATTCGAAAACGTTTTACATCACGACCCCCATTTACTATCCAAGTGATAAGCTGCACATTGGTCACGCTTACTCAACAGTGGCTGGCGACGCGATGGCGCGTTACAAAAGACTTCGCGGCTTTGATGTGCGGTATTTAACTGGTACAGATGAACATGGGCAAAAGATTGAGCGAAAAGCCCAAGAGAAAGGAACAACGCCACAGGAATTCGTAGATGGCATTGTTGCTGGCATTAAGGAGCTTTGGAGCAAGCTCGATATTTCTTATGATGACTTTATTCGTACGACGGAAACGCGTCATAAGGATGCGGTTAGCAAGATTTTTCAAAAATTGCTGGATCAAGGGGATATTTATTTAGGCGAATACGAAGGTTGGTACTGTATTCCTGATGAGTCGTTTTTCCCGGAGAGCAAGCTGGTAGATGGGAAATGTCCGGACTGTGGACGCCCGGTTGAAAAGATGAAGGAGCAAACTTATTTCTTCCGTATGAGCAAGTATGCGGACCGTTTAGTGCAGTATTATGAGGAAAATCCGGATTTCATTCAGCCTGAGTCTCGTAAAAACGAGATGCTGAACAATTTTATTAAGCCGGGTCTTGAAGATTTGGCGGTGTCTCGCACGACGTTTGATTGGGGTATTAAGGTTCCGGGTGATCCTAAGCATGTGATTTACGTTTGGATTGATGCTCTGTCCAACTATATTACTGCGCTTGGTTATGGCTCTGATGATGCGGGTAATTTCGAGAAGTATTGGCCTGCGGATGTGCATTTAATGAGTAAGGAGATTGTTCGTTTCCATACGATTTACTGGCCGATTATGTTGATGGCGCTGGATTTGCCGCTTCCCAAAAAAGTATTCGCTCATGGCTGGCTGCTGATGAAGGACGGCAAAATGTCGAAGTCTAAAGGGAATGTGGTTGATCCCGTTACACTGATCGACCGTTATGGCTTGGATGCGCTTCGGTATTATTTGATGCGCGAAGTGCCTTTTGGGGCTGACGGAACGTTCACGCCGGAAAGTTTTGTGGAGCGGGTAAATCATGATCTTGCGAATGATTTGGGGAATCTGCTGAACCGTACGCTCGTTATGATCGATAAGTACTTCGATGGTAAGATTCCGGCGTACGTGGCTGGGGCTACCGAGTTCGATGACAGTCTTTTGGAGACTGTTAGGTCGGCGGTAGCGAAGTATGAAGAAGCGATGGAAAAAATGGAGTTTTCCATCGCACTATCTGCCGTGTGGCAGCTAATCAGCCGCACGAATAAGTACATTGACGAAACACAGCCTTGGTCGATGGTGAAGGATGAAGCCAAGCGTGAATCCCTTGGCTCCGTCATGTATGTGCTGGCTGAATCCCAGCGCATTTCGTCCGTACTGCTGCAGCCGTTCATGACAAAGACGCCGCAATTGATTTGGCAGCAGCTTGGCCTGGCTGCCGAGGATCTGCCGCGCTTAACCGCTTGGGAAAGCGTGCAGTCCTTTGGGCATCTCCCGTCCGGCACTATTGTGCAAAAGGGAGATCCGATGTTCCCGAGACTGGACGCAGCGGCAGAAGTCGCCTACATCGTCGAGGCTATGGGTGGCGGAGCGGCAGCCACCGCCAACGAAACCAAGGAAGCAGCGCCCGCTGCTTCATCGGCAGTGCCTGCGCCGGAGCCGAAGGACGAAATCGGGATTGACGATTTCGCCAAGGTCGAGCTGCGCGTAGCTCAAGTTCTATCGGCTGAGCCTGTGAAAGGCGCCGATAAGCTTCTAAAACTGCAGCTCGACCTGGGGTATGAGCAGCGGCAGGTCGTCTCAGGCATCGCGAAGTTTTATACGCCTGAGGAGCTGGCTGGACGCAAGGTTATCTGCGTCACGAATCTCAAGCCTGCCAAGCTTCGCGGCGAGCTGTCCCAAGGCATGATTCTCGCCGCTTCGCACGGCGACCAGTTGACGCTGGCAACAGTACCTGATTCGATGCCAAATGGCGCGATCGTAAAATAATAAGGATGACAGCACCCTTTCCCTATTTTTTCATAGTGAAAGGGTGTTTTGCATGTGTATGGGCAAGTAACAAAGTGGGGCAATCTAAGGAAAACTGACGATGGAGTGATAGGGATGAGCGCTGGATCTATTTTAAAAATAATCTGTATTTCAGTGATGGCTCTTGTTTTAACTTCTTGCTCTATTTTCGGAGGAGGCTCCGATAAGAAGAAAGAGGATGCCAAAAAAGAATCAAAATCAAAGGCATCCAGCAGCAGTAATAAAGAAGACGATAGTGTTATTAATCAGGA
>NZ_JBYTBS010000121.1:0-4389 GCF_058789495.1 Paenibacillus sp. FW126-R14
TTGTTAGAGTGGCTTATCAATATATTTATTATTTGCATATTTAAAAACCCCGCGTATATAGCCGCGGGGCTTCTTATTCACAAAATCAAGTGTTTTATGTGGATATAGCTTAAAAAGCTAACCACCATTATTTCTAGAGAGTAAGAAAAATGACATCAAATTATTGTTAACTTGCAATCACATGTTAGTGATCAATCAGACATTTTTTTGATAATCTACTACTATCTTATTGTCTAATAGAGATGATGGCAATAAAATATAATATTACTGTTGTTATAAAACTTTTAAATTAACCTAGTCCAAGAACTTTCTATTCTTTCTTAAACTGGATAGTTTATTTGGGATCATGCAACCATCCCGGGTAATCTTACACTTAGTATGTTCCTATTCCAAAGAATGATGTTATTTGAACTTGCGAATTTTGAAGCGCAACTAGTCAAAAAGTAATTTATAATAACAATACCTTTGTTTAATTGATAGTGTACCACTCCAGCTGCAACTTCTTAAAGTGAGATATAAATACATCGTAGCGTCATCAATTCAAGTTTGCATCTTAAGAATAATTAATCTATTGATGTCCAGATGTCTAACGCAAGTGAGCGAATTTCAATGTTTAAATGATCTCTGTATAATCTTAAAAGGCGGGTACAATCTGGACTCCATAATAAAACACTTCCAGTAACTTCAAGCAGAGAAAGTCCAATAAACTGAGATTCGTAACAGCCCTCAGACCATATTAGGTCCACAATTTCTAATATTGTTTCTGGATTCCAATACCCTTTGCTATCTTTTAAATTTTGCGCAACTTGTCTATATGCATCTTTCAAAAGATGCGGCTGTTGTGAAATGCAATTAACAACACTGTTTAGATAAGCGACTGATTCCTCTACATCATTCCAATCAATTGATGCTATATACAATTTCATCACTGCATGCTTTAATGTCTCATTTGACGCAAGACAGTCATTTATACCCATATACAAAAGCTTAAGGTTTAGACGTGTGTTCTTTGGCAGAGATATCAGTTTGTCAGTAAATTTCAAGAGCCGTTGTCGATGAGGCAAATCTCTTTTGGCTGTTGCATTCCACTCATCAATTATTTTAACATTAGCCAAATCCTTAAACACTCCAATTACAAATTCATTGACTTTACCATCACGGCATGTTTCTATCAACGTGTTCATTGCAGCATTCCATCTCGTGCTATCTTCTAAATTAACAATAGCTTCTGCAGTGGCATTCGCAATTATTACTTCATTTCCATTTGTCCAATGTATCATGCAATTGAAAGCATCTCTTCCAACAGTCGCATCTGTATGACTTGCAATTTTAATGATTAATTCTAAATATCGAGATCTATAGTCTACTGGAAGTACATTAGGTTGTTGAAATAATAAACTTTTTGCAATATCACTTTGTGATGAAGAAGCCATTAAACTTAAAATATCCCATCCACGTTCATCATCTAAATGTTGTCTCGCTGCATGCCCTATTGCAATGATTACATCCTTATGTGAATTTACTTTTTCAAACTCGTTCATCAATAACAAAATGCTTTCGCTACTTTTATAAGCACCCAGTAACCTGATTGCTTCTTTTCTGACCGTGATTTTAAGTTTGTCTCGATTTAAAAGTTCTTTAAGCATTGAAGTCAATAAAACCGGATCAACTCGACGAGCGCATCTAGGTATCGAGTACATGGCTACACGGGCTCTATCTCCATCTAAATTCTCCACTAGAAGTGGAAGTGCCTTTTCGGGCTCTTGTAATAATGAAAGTGCATAAAGTGCAGCTTCTACTACAGATACTTCCTCATCCTTTAAAAGTTCTAGTATCTTATCTGGGCAAAGATCAGGCATTTTTGCCATTATCTTTATAGCTCTTGAACGCTCAAAAAGACTTCGTTTAGCATCGAATGCAACTCTTTCTAACAGGGAACTCAAAGATTTTTGCTGACGTGGCAACCACCTATTAAACCCATCCGTAGCCGGCACAAGATGAATGGTTTTGCCCGTTAAAAACTTACCATTAATAGCAGTACCAGAAATAAATGGATCCAACCATTCTTGACGTTTTAAATGCAAATGCAGGAACACTTCATTTATTGTAATAAAAGAGGCATCCAAAGTTAATAGTTCTTTGACTCTTTCATCACGTGTTTTATCTGGTGCAAGCCAATGTCTGGTCGCTTGTACTGCTATAGAATCCGTTTTCGCCTTCGTCGCTTCCTTTAATAAGTTTTGAAGTTTGATTATGCTAAAACCTCTTTTTCCGAATGAGTTTGCCAAACTAATTACAAAATTGTAGTTTTCTCTTTTGTTCGCTTCCACAACTAAGGGATAAATCTCGTCAAAAATAATCGTTTCTGTACCCCAAGGTAAACTTTTCTCTAAAGATGGTAGTGCAAGATGACCATTTTGCTTAGCTAGTTTTATAATCGTGCTTAAAGAGAACTTAAAAATATCGCTTTTGGGATTCAATGCATTATATCGCATAATGGCAAATGCTAATTTTTGGAGAGCAGCCTTTGTAACATATGAAGTATCTCTAGCTTCAATCACACTATCCACAATTAAAGTAAGTTCTTTTATATTCTCATCAGTAAACATAGACGAAGGACTGTTTGAAAGCTCTGTAATCACTGCACTACGTACAGAATCCTGATCATTTTTGATACGAGCTAAAAAAACCAAAGTCTTATCAAAACCATATCTCGATAGAGCAGTACTCTTAATCAGTTGCGCAAGTGCCAGTGCGCGTTCTTCTGCATTGGAAACATGTGTTGCTTTTTCAAGCATCTCTCTTGAATTATCAATAGAACGGCAAGCAGTAATCCTAATCGTTTTTTCCCGATTATCATAGATTTCACGAAGACCAAGCATTCGGGTTGCTTCCTTATCGCGTAATTTATGCGGTAATTTATACAGTAATGTTTCTGGAAAAATGCGTTCTTTACGTTTATCTTCTTCATATACTGACTCGAAAATCACTTTACGATTTGAAGGAGCAATATAATGAAGTAATTTCGCAATATGTATTGGATTTTCTGCAAGTAATTTAGCTATTTCAATCCATTGATCTATTGATAAACAATTTCTTCTTCTTAAAATTCCATCAGGTACACCATGAGAAATTAGATCGCTTCGCGACTCATTTCGTGTTAGCAGCATATACACTGCACCAGGATTTATGCGTACTAAAGTACCAAGTTGTTTTTTTAGAACAGGATGTATGACACCCATTGAGCCATGATTCATAGCACATTCTAGAACCAAATCTGCCTTTAAATTGCATAAAATTTCGATAGTTGATGAAAACCTCCACCACACGTGTGCCTTTTCCCTAAGTGGCGTGCTTTCTAATGTTGTTTTAAAATACTCCGCAACCACTTCAAGATGTCGTCTAGCTAATTTGTACCAATCTTTTATGACATACCCAATGTCCAAAAGCCATTTACTAACAGTTTCCTTATAACATGCTGGTAGTAAAATGGATGCCTCCTGTGCTCCCCATCGAGCATACACAATAGGCAATAAACGCTCCGCCCATTCTTGTCGATTTATAATTGAAATACTGCGCAATAATTTGCGACGACAATCATGTGATAAATTTAGTATTTCACGTTCAATATCAATATCTGAAGCCACTTTGGCCAAAAGACCTGCTGCCTGAATTCTAACAGTGGCCATAGGATGCCTTAATGCTAACAAAATAATATTAGCATCTCGTGTTACACTAGCACCAGTTAATGCAAGCTGTGCCTCATAGGCACCCCCCTCCAGTAACGAAGAAAGCAATTTTGAATACTGGGTTGATCCATTATTATTACGGCCTAGTATTGCTATTTTATTTATTCTGTCTGAATATCCTTGTGAATCTAATTCTTTAAGTAAATTCTTTTTATCCATTAGATCTTTTTTGAAAATCATAAGTCTCCCTCTTTCACCTGTTCTTATTTAATCAAACTTTATTCTCCGAATAGCAAGTTATAATATCATTATCTCTTTTGCAGTTGTTGTTGAGTAGGGTATAAGTATTACGAGGAATCCTAACAACAAAAAGTCCAAGTAGCGTATTTAACTTGGACTTTTGAAGAATTAAATAAGTTAAGCGAAACTGCCACATCTCATTTTCGAACCATCAATATTACCGACTCCACATGTGTTCTATGCGGAAACATCCCAGTTTGTCCAACAAAACTATATAGCTTCGTGTCCACAACCCCTTTACTATATGCGCGACAAGTCTCAAATTGTGTTCAATCAGTTTATTCCTTGAATAATCATTGCCTTCGGCCATCAATCTAAGATGCTTTTCTTCTTCTTCCTCGGTTAAAGGCTGTGGAAACGCATTATTTTTGACATAGGATACAAGTAAGGTTAACTGTTT
>NZ_JBYTBS010000122.1:0-4025 GCF_058789495.1 Paenibacillus sp. FW126-R14
GTATTCTTGGAATTCTTCAATGAAGTTGGAATCATTAAAAAAGATGAATTTTCGATTCATTATTTATTTTCCTTTCTATTTTTGAATATTCCCCATTTATTTCACCTAACGCTTTTTATTCGAAGTTAACAAAATTTTTTGTTAAGTATGTATTCGTTAAACTTCGTAAATTTTCCTTTTTTTGAAAATTCCACGAATCATTGTCGGTTGATAAGAACTTGATGTTATTCCGCCTAAAAAAGTTAAATGCTTTAGTATGCATTAACCCCCACACCCTCTGCTCTTATCTTTCCGTGTAGTTAACCCAACAATTAATATCCAAGCATATATCATCATTTAAAATTAATTAATACTTAAAAATTCTTATAAATCACTTCAATTTACTTATAATATATGCTAAACTTACTTATAAGAGGTGAAGTCAATGTATCAAGAAGAACGATTACTGAAAATACTCGACTATATTAATACACACCATGCGATGAGTGTTATGGACATCTGTACTCTTCTAAATGTATCTAGAGATACAGCTCGAAGAGATATTGTTAAATTAGTACAAGAAGGGGTCGTTATTCGGACACATGGTGGTGTCGCTCTGCCTCAATTGCAGAAGGAAATAGCCTCTTATCAGGAACGTTTAATTGACGAAACAGACAGTAAAAGAAAAATCGGCAAGTTAGCTGCTAAACTGATTCAAGATCGGGAAACCGTCATTTTAGACGTATCAACTACGGTACAATCTGTAGCAGAACAAATTTCAGCTAAAAATATTACGGCTATCACACATTCCATTGACATTGTAGGGATTCTATCAGGTAAAGATGATTTGCAAGTTTATGTGCTCGGCGGCTATTTACATGCCAAGAATCGGTTGCTGTTTGGGCCCTCTGTTATCGATAAGCTAAGAGAATTAAGAGCTGATAAGGCGTTTATCGGAACTTCAGCTATACGAGCCGATGGGCTTTATTTTCCATTCGAAGAGGATGTTTCTGTTAAAAAAGAGATGGCCCGCCGATCAGATCAGGTCATTGTTGTGGCAGATTTTACGAAGTTTACAAGCAAATCTGTTTATCGTTTAGATTTTGACTTTGTAGACATTTTAATTACCGATCAAGAAGTGCCAATTGAAGTAAGAGAAGTGCTCCATAATAAAAACATAACGATTATTCAATGTGAGGAGATAGACAATTTCGAGGAGGCAAACGGAGATGAGTCTTAAAATTTTACACAATGTCAACGTGATTCATGAAGATAACTCTGGTCAAACTGCAACACTTTGGATACGAGACGGGATTATTGAAAAGATAGAAACAGGCCCATCTTCTCTTGCAGAGGGCGATTATGAACTTATAGATGGTCAAGGTCATTTATTAATACCAGGCATGATCGATGTTCATATTCACGGTGCCAATGGGTTCGATATGATGGATGGGAGTGAGACGAGTATTCAGGAGGTTTCCCGGGCTTGTGCAGAAACAGGCTGCACCTCGTTTTTAGTTACTTCCGTCAGCTCGACGATTGAAGAACTTTTAGCCATGATTCGTAGTGTGAAACGTGTCATAGGCCATGAAGCCGGGGCCAAAATTGCAGGGATTCATCTAGAGGGTCCTTACCTGAATCCGAAGCGTAAAGGGATGCAAAACGAACGATTTTTACGACATCCCAATCTGAATGAAATGAAACATATTTTTTACGAAGCAGATGGACTGATTAAAATGGTGACAATAGCCCCCGAATTACCTGGCGGGATGGAACTCATCGCTTTTCTGAAGGAAATGGGAGTCGTTATCGCCGTCGCGCATTCGGATGCCACATACGAGGAGGCCAAGCAAGCCTTTGAAGCTGGAGCGAGTCATGTTACGCATTGTTTCAATGGCATGCGCCCGATTCATCATCGGGATCCCGGTCTGGTTGTAGCTGCCTTTGAAGCCGAACATGTAAGCCTCCAAGCAATTGTAGATGGCATTCATTTGCACCCTGCGATCGTTCGAATGATGCATCGTCTGAAAGGACCGGATGGTATGGTGCTGATCACGGATGCTTTACAAGCCATGGGGCTGGGTGATGGGAATTATTTGTTCGGTGGCCATCATGTTACGGTTTCCGAGGGTGTAGCGCGCCTACAGGATGGGACTTTAGCCTCCAGCACGGTTACAATGAATGAGGCACTGCGTCTAACCGTAGAAACCGGCATTTCTTTCATAGACGCAGTTAAAATGGCTTCAAAATCACCTGCACGAATACTTGGCCTTGATACAATAGGTAAGATCTCCGAGGGCTTTGAGGCTGATCTTGTCTTGTTAGATGAACAATTTCAAGTTCAATGGACAATGATTAAGGGCCAAATCGTATGATGACATGGGAAAAGACTGTCGGCAACAGACCGTTATTGTGCGGTCAAAATAATAGGACCATCCGCTGTAATGGCGATCGTATGCTCGTACTGTGCGGAAAGCGAGCCGTCAGTGGTTCTGGCGGTCCATCCGTCGGCATCAATCGTCATTCTCGCTTTTCCGGCATTTAGCATCGGCTCGATCGTAAGAACCATCCCTTCCTTCAAGCGGAACCCTTTGCCCGGATTTCCGATGTGGGTATAATTTGGTTCCTCGTGCATCTCCCTTCCGACGCCATGACCGAGCAGATCGCGCACCACCGAGTATCCGCTGTTCTCGGCATGGGTTTGAACCCTGTGCATCACATCGCCGATCCGGTTTCCGACGACCGCTTTTTCGATACCAAGATATAAGCATTCCTTCGTTACCCGCATCAAATTCCTGGCTTCTTCCGAAATTTCGCCGACCGCATACGTCCATGCTGAATCGCCGATCCAACCATGGGCTTCCGCAACGATGTCGATTGTGACGATGTCGCCTTCCTTGAGCGGCTTCCCGTTCGGAAAGCCATGTGCAATGACGTCGTTGACAGACGCACATATCGCAAATGGATAGCCGTTGTAGCCTACCGTATACGGCTTGGCGTCATTCTCTTTCAGGAACTGCAGCGCGAACGACTCGATCTCGAGCGTTGTGACACCCGGCCGGATCATACCTGCGATTGCGTGATGAAATGCAGCGACAATGCGGCCGGCTCTTCTCATTTCTTCAATTTCTGCCCTCGATTTCAGGATGACCATGCCATTCATCTCTCCTTTGACTTTATGCCTGAAAAAATCATATCGACAATCCCATCCACATCGATCTCGTTCCGCATATTGTGGTGGATGTTAAGTGTAGTGCAGCCAACAAGCGTACCAAATATGAGATTAGCTGCTTTCTCAGGTGAATTGGAGGCGATTCCCACACGAATCAATTCCACAAACGGTAAATAGATCCGTTCCTGAAACTCATCAAACAGCTTGATGAATCGGTTTCCCGGGAAGTGATGAAAATTATCCGCAACCGTTTTAAGCAAAATAAATACGGATGGGTCCTGGATACACTTCTGCAACAGTAGCCTGGAGAACGACTCCGCTTTAACCAAACTGCCGTCCTCCCCCGTCAAAGCGGGCAGTACGGCCGACTCCGCTCGACTCAGGGCATCCCACAATAAATCTTCCAAAAGCATGTGCTTATTTTTGTAGTAATGATACACAGTTCCGTAACCTAACTCTGCCTTGACCGCAACATCGCGTATTTCCAATTGAATGCCCTTCTCCAAATATACGTCCGCAGCCGCTTGCATAATTTGGTCCATCCGCATCTCCCGGATCGCATCATTCTGTTCTTTGGTACGTGGTGACATGGCTCCTCCTTTTTTGACCTGCTGTAATGTCAATGTAAAAACAATATACATCATTTAGAAGTTAGGATCAAGCGGAGAGATCCCAAACGGCAGAAAAAAATGCCTAGTCCATGGACAGGCAATGTTGTGAGAACTATAGGGCCCTATTTGAGCGAAATGGGCTGCTTGTTAGCTGCAAATGGAACTACAGGGTCTTATTCGCCATAAAATGATGGTAGACTTTTCTGTATACACACACTAAGGAACAACCTTTATAATAAATACAACAATAAAGGTTAGAGGTG
>NZ_JBYTBS010000123.1:0-3672 GCF_058789495.1 Paenibacillus sp. FW126-R14
CTCGACTTGCATGTATTAGGCACGCCGCCAGCGTTCGTCCTGAGCCAGGATCAAACTCTCCATAAAAGAAAAGCTGATTGTACTCATTGACTTGCTAGCGAGATTTTGCAATCTCATTTATAGTCGATTACTCGACTGTGCTTACTTACTCGTTGTTCAGTTTTCAAAGATCAATGCTTTTCTACTTCATCGCCATCTGTTTAGCGGCGACTTTTTTAATATACCACATCGGCCCAAAACATTGCAAGTATTTTTTTCGAAAACTTTTTGGGAGTTTATCTCTGAATGACTTGCTTGTCCTTATTTCAAAGGGGCGAGTTATAAAATACCACATAAGAAGAGGGTAAGTCAAGAACATACCCCCTATTTTTTTTGAGCTTGGTAATTGCGGTTTCTGGCATATTTCGAAATCTCTTTGGGAGTCGCTAAGCGAGCATACATCCTGAAAATAACTTTATATCTGGATTCTATGGCTCCTTTAATCTCTTGGTCAATTCTTTTGTCATTCAAATCGAACAGCATTTCATCCAGCTCTTTGCGCAGCACATAATCTAATTCTCTGCACTCCCGATCATTGAACAAAAATCCGAGCATACATCCATCCAAACCCCTCTCGACTGTGGAGATTAATGGCACTAACAGTAGAATTGAAAGAAGCGGCCAACTACAAAGTTGCGTCTGCCGCTCTACTGCTTTACTGTTATGCTCAGTTTTTGCCATTTTTATGACAACGTCTTTGAAATTTTTTTACAAATGAACCAGCCAATAGGTGAGGGTACTTTCAATGATTGCCGCTAACAGTAAGAGAACGACGATTACCGGTATAAGAGGCTTTGTTAAACGGAGCGTTCTGAACAACTCGGAAGAAGCCGTTCTTTTTTCGGCAGGCACAAGCAGCTGCGCAGCGCTTTTCCAAACCAACATACCTAATTTAAGCCCATATGCACAGGCCAGTAAAATAACCGGTATTTCGATAATGCCATGCGGAAGAATGCCTTTGAGCACAATAGACAATGTACTTTCATGCGTTTGTAAAGAGAGAACATAGCCAAGTATCATGCCATTTGCAACTAACATAAAGAGCGGCAGCACGCCAAAGAACAACCCCAGAAAAATGATACCCACAGATTTCACCGCATTATTGAGAAAAATAATAAAGAAAAACCATAGCTGCGGATTCTCTTTATTGCTAAGCGACTGACTTATGGACTTAAGTCCTTGCAGCTGCCCTTCTAAAAAATGTGAAAACTGATCGGAATTCGCCCAGCCCAAATAAAAACTAACGCCAAAAACTAAAACAACAACGATGAAATAATGTTTCATTTCTTTGAAATGCTGGAATAACGGTTTGAATGTCATTTGGTTTTCCTCCAATTTCGGAAGCATAAGTATTGTGTACGAGCATACATTATTTATCAAAGAGTATACAAGCCTTACCTGTTTGTGAGGCATAAGGAGGTACTAGCTGTACATGAACTATTTTTTTGTACTAAACGCCAAGAAATTTAAGCAATATGTATTCATTGCTCTTGCCATTGTATTTGCAGCAGCTATTGTCTATTCCGAGCAAAGCAATGTATCCGTCTTTTCCAATGCAGAGCCTTCAGCGATTTATAGCGTACAGACAGAGAAAAAGGTCATCGCGCTAACTTTCGATATTTCTTGGGGAGATAAGCGGGCGGAACCGATCCTGAAGATTCTTAAAGATAAGGGCGTAAAGAATGCAACTTTTTTCCTCTCCTCGCCATGGAGCAAGTCTCATCCTGAGATTGTAGAGCAAATCAAGAAAGATGGCTTTGAAATTGGCAGCCACGGCAATAAACACGATAATTACAGCACGCTTAGCGATGAAGAAATACGCAAACAAATCACGACCGCGCATGGGATATTGACTGAATTGATCGGGAAAGAGCCTAATCTTATCCGTCTGCCCAATGGCGATTTCGACAAACGCGTGCTGCGAATTGCCAATGATTTAGGCTACTCCGTTATTCAATGGGATACAGATTCGCAGGATTGGCTCAACAAAGGCGTTGATACCATTATTAACCGAGTGATGACGAAAGCACATCCCGGAGATATTGTCTTGTTGCATGCCAGCGATTCTTCCCAACAAACGCATGAAGCCCTACCCGTTATTATTGATCAATTGAGATCCAAAGGGTACGAATTCGTCACAGTGAGCGAGCTGATTAAACAAACCGAAGTGGAAACTGCCCCTGTCGAAGACCGCGCAATGAAGCAGTTCAATTAATATCTACTAAAAAAGAGCTAATCGAATTAGCTCTTTTTGTTATCCAATATTTTATGTAAAATCAAAATTTGCCATGCATTGCAAACCAGCAGCGGAGCTAACATAAATAAACTTGAAGCGGCATTATCCAGCTTTAATGCAGGTACGGCTTCCAACACGGATACAGCACTCATAAAAAACAATGTTGGGATAAAGGCATTGCGATTCGTCATTTTAACTTTCCAATAAGCAACCCCTATAGAAATGATCAGAATGAGCAGCGGCAGGACAGAATAACTAAGTACGGAGCCCTCTCCCTCAAAATTCGTCATTCTAAGATATACAAGGTCAATCAGCACGACAATCACAATCGTTAATTGCAAAAGATCCCAAACTGTCTTGGATTTAATAATGCCGGCCGCTATAAATCTGACAATCAGATAGGCGAAAAAGCCCATTTGACTTAATACGCTAATCGTCGCTCCCCCGAGCAGCATATTTACAACATTAAAACCAACTGCAGACAAACCCATGACAGAAAATTCTTTATCGGAAAATTGTAAAATGAGCCCAATCCCTATAGATACAACCATCCCTAATAGTAATGTTGTCCAAAATAAATGAAACCATTTGCGCAGCGTCACGTGCATTCCCTCCATCATTCACTCTAATAGCTAATTGTACAACGATTGAGATAAAAAGCCAATGATTTGACCTTATATTCTGCCCCTAACCACGCATACTAACGTTACTAAGCTAGGGAAGGGAGCATGTTCTCATGATAATAAGAAGGTTAAGCCCGATGATGTTTCTGCCGCTCATTACGCTCGCTTTACTTCTTTCTTCGTGCGGTTCTGATAAATCATCACAAGGTCAATCACAAGCCAATACGTATAAAGAACAAAAGACGATGATTCTTGATATTTTAAAGTCGGAAGATGGCAAAAAAGCGATCAGTGCGGCCAATCGCAGCATCATGAATGGCGATGTGGGGGCGGCCGGGGCAGCCGGACAATCACAGATTAAATTGCTATCGGCCAATGAATCCTTGCAACTGCAAATGGCTGTTAAAGACGTTCTAACAGCAAAAGAAAACAATCAGTTTCTCACGGAAATGATGAAAGATCCTAAATTTGCCGGTGACTTTGCGAAAGCTATTCAAAAAGAGACTAAACAAATGTACAAGGAACTTTTAAAAGATCCGGAATATCAGAAATCACTCGTTGATGTGATGAAAAACCCTGATTACGAAAAGATGGTTTTGGATGTCATGAAAACAGCACCTTATCGTCAGCAAATGCAGACGGTTATGGAGGACTCGATACAAAGCCCTCTATTCCGGGCCCATATGGTTGATCTTCTTAAATCCGCTATTGCTCAACAAAGCAAGTCAGATCAAATGCCTTCGGCGAAAAGCGCCCAGAAGAAAGATAGCAGTG
>NZ_JBYTBS010000124.1:0-2643 GCF_058789495.1 Paenibacillus sp. FW126-R14
CGTTCAGACAACAAACCTATTCATCGTCCCGATGAATAACCCTACAAGACCTAATACACAAACTTCTTGACGCTACCAAAGAAGGTCATCTTTTAATCCATTTAGAGGGATATTTTCCAGTTAATTTCCTTTGCGCCTTCTTCGGAATCAATTGTGTCGGATGATTATGAGCATAAGCGGATGCTACCGTATTAAAGTTTAGATAAGACGATTGAAACTACTATTCCAACAATTGAAATCCATACGAAATAAGACTTGAAAATCCTAGAAACAATCGTATCCTGCTTAATCAAGTCACTCTTATGATCTTGCTGCAATTGAATATCAATATTTCCTAAACTGTTAGAAGCTCCTGTTGAACCTAATCCTTTAAAAAGTAGAGTTACAATCAATAGAATCAAAGACCCCATAAACAGATAATCAGAAACTTGTTGTATGATAATCACTCTCCTCTTTCAACATTATAACATAATTTCCCATTAAGCTTTTCACCCACAAAAAAATGCCCTCCATCCCATAAAAGGATAGTTGGCATTTTCATTTCATTACTTCTTCCAATTTTGAGCGATAAAAGCATCCCGTCCGGAAGTGATCCGTTCTTCCTTATAATGCTCGGGGTTTTTGGTGTGATAATTCTGGTGATATTCCTCTGCAGGAAAAAAAACAAGGGCAGGCCTAATCTCCGTTACAATCGGCTTATCAAAACGTCCGCTATTCGCAAGCTCTTCTTTTGAATTTAAGGCAAGCTCGTGCTGGTCTTCATTGTGATAAAAAATAGCCGTACGATATTGGCTGCCGCGATCAATATACTGTCCTTCATCATCTGTAGGATCTATCTGTGGCCAATAGAGCTCAAGCAGTTTTTCATAAGGAAAAATGGCCGGATCAAACGTAATCTGGACAACTTCCAAATGACCGGTTTCCCCAGTCTTTACTTGTTCATAAGTAGGATGATCAACCGTTCCACCCATGTAACCGGATAGAATGCCATGTATCCCTGGTTGTTCTTCGAACGGGCTTACCATACACCAGAAGCAGCCCCCTGCGAATGTTGCTTTTTGCATCAAATGCTCTCCCTCGATCCCTTAGTTAGCTAATTAAACATTTTGTTTGAGTGACATTTTTCATTATAAATCTAAACCTTGTATAAGTATACTGTGGTTCCCTAGCGCGTTGAGTTTACGGCAATGAGGTATGATAATGCAGCAAAAAGCAACTTTTGCAGGAGGATGCTTCTGGTGTATGGTGACTCCATTCGAGGAACAGCCCGGTATTCACGGGAACGTATCTGGTTATATGGGGGGGCATGTCGAGAATCCAACTTATGAGCAGGTTCTGACTGGGGAAACAGGTCATTTGGAAGTCGTGCAAATTACCTTTGATCCGGAAATTTTCCCATACGAGAAGTTACTCGAACTTTACTGGCCGCAAATCGACCCTACAGATGCAACAGGTCAAGGCAACGATCGTCGATTTGATAAGCCGGTTGTAACGGCGATCGAGGAGGCCTCGGTATTTTATCCAGCTGAGGAGTATCATCAGAATTACCATAAGAAAAACCCTGCGTTTTATAAAGAATCCCGGATCAATTCGGGGCGAGATGCCATTATTGAAAAATACTGGAGTAAGGATTAACGCGGCTGCTGGCCTTTACTTTATCAGACAAAGAGGAGCGCTGCAGCGAAGCAGTCTCCTCCATTCGTTTTAATTCTTACAACCAAAAGTGTCACCGCAAGCACCATATTATGAACTTCGATCATTCAAAAAACTCGTTATTTCCGCCCAGGCCTCCACGCTCGAGAAAATGGAAAAGTGATCGCCATAATGTATCGTCTTCATTTTCTTCTCACCGCCCCATTCATCTACAAGTTTTTTCGAATATTCGATGGGAATATTTCTATCTAAATCCCCTGCTACGCATAATAATGGAGTATGTATGGAGGGAGCCTTACTTATTGAATTGAAGGATTCCTTCACAAAAATTGACAACGGAAACATATTGTGCAACTTTAAAACGTTTGATATTTTTTTACTCAACAACTTGGAATTGTTATCATATGGGGCAATCAGTATTGTACTTATTGTAGGACGTTCACTTGATAAATTTACTGCGATCCCCGTTCCTAGGCTATATCCCATTGATACTATTTTTTTACCATCTATATCGCTTCTTTTTGAAAAGTAATCATAAATGAGATTAGCATCATGATATAATTTATCCTTGGTTGGCTCCCCTTCACTCAGTCCATACGATCTATAATTAACTAACGCCACTGACCATCCATCCAATTTCTCAGCCATTGACATCATATCGGATACCTCTTCGCCAGAGCCCCCGAAGTAAATAAGTAGAGGCGATTTTACTTCATTTGAATTATTTATAAGCCATCCATGTAACTTGATATGATCTATTGCTTGAATTTCAATCTCCTCAAAATTGCCATAATTAATCTTATTTAAATCAGATCGGTCAATCTTCTTCGGCTGGTATACCAAATGATTCATTTCAATAATTCCGTTTATGTTTTGATAAATAATGAGGCAAAGAAATAAATAAGTGCCAATTACCACTTTCAAAATGAAGGAAAGGACCGATATAAACTTTAAAGTATTCCTTTGAATGGCTCTTATAAAAATAAAAAC
>NZ_JBYTBS010000125.1:0-2064 GCF_058789495.1 Paenibacillus sp. FW126-R14
AATCGAGTAGGCCCATGCGCATTTGCATGGGCCTCTCACAGATCCGGACATGCGGGTCATCGCATCCGGCTCCTCCAGATTATCCCCTTTGGGGATGAAGTTCTTTGTAAATCTCAAGTAGACTACTTAGACCCATTTCTTTAAACCATGCATTCGGCATCGCATAATGGGCGTAGGTTGAATGGGAACTTCTCCATGCTGCCATACGAAGACCAGGTAGTTCTTTGTTATCCCACCCTCGTCTTCGCATTTCACGGTGAAGTTTCTTCACTTTCCTCCAACTGCGTAGTTGTACAGAGCGCAAACGTCTTCTTATCCAGGAATCTAAGTCTCGAAATCGATTCCTTACATCTCCTGTTCCGAAATATCTGCCCCAACCCCTCAAGTATGGGTTTAGCTTCTCCTTCACCAACTTCTCTACGCTCACGGTTTGGTTCCTTCTTGTAATCTCTTTTACCCGGTCTTTGAACTTCGTCATCGCTTTGCCCGAGGGCATCATCCTCTTTCCCGGCTTAAACTCATGCCCGAGAAAGATAAATGATTCTCTCTTGCTGTTTACAATTTTCGTTTTCTCCGGATGGACTTTAAGTCCCATTTCTTTCTCCAGTAGACCGATGACGGATTTCATCACGCGCTCCGCACCCTTGAGTGTCTTACAGCAGATCACAAAGTCGTCTGCAAACCTCGTTAGACGGTGTCCTCGTTTTGCCATCGCTTGGTCTAACGGATGAAGGTAGATGTTGGCTAGTAGTGGACTTATGACTCCTCCCTGCGGCGTTCCTTGCTCGTTCAAGCGGAAACTCCCACTTTCTAGGACACCAGCCTTCAGAAACTTTTCCAGTAGCCCTAACACACTCCCATCGACAACTGTTTCCTTCACCATGTCCATCAACCTGTCGTGCGGGATCGTGTCAAAATAAGATTTAAGATCCGCATCGATGACATAACGGTAACCGTCCTCCAGATCTTGCCGGATTTTCTCAAGCGCCATGTGCGCACTTCGTCCCGGTCTAAATCCATAACTGCAGTCCATAAACTTTGCTTCAAAGATAGGTTCCATTATGCGTTTTACCGCCGCTTGCACGACTCGGTCTCCCACGGTAGGTATGCCTAAAGGTCTTTGCGTCCCATCTGCTTTCGGGATATATACGCGCTTTACCGGCTTTGGCCGGTACATCCTGCTTTTCAGCGTTTGCTGAAGCACTTCTAGATGGTGCTCCAACTTCGATTCAAATGCTTTCACAGTCATCTGATCGATCCCTGCTGCTCCACGGTTTCGCTTCACCTCTTTGAAAGCTTCCTCCAGGTTTGATTTTGCCCATATCTTGTCGATTAGGCTGTACCATTTTCGTCCTTCTTGCTTCATTACTCCTTCACGCAAGTCATTGTCCTGCCTTTGCTCTCCCATGCTCGTTCTCCTTCCCTGCCAGTTTCACGGTTTGTAGCCTTATGGCAATCTCCGTTTCGCTGACGGTACTCGCCCCAGACGGCTTCTCCTTATGTTCATTCCCCGGATCTTCGCACTTCATGGCTCCCCGGCTTCTGTCCGGCACATGGCTTCACTCAATAACTTTTCTTCTCTGGTTTCGGGCTTCGCACAAGTCTTCGCCTTTTGAGTCGAAGCTTGCATCGACGATTAAAAATTTTTTTTCACGCCGACTCACTTGCCTTTGCGGCCTTTCTGGCAAGCTTTTTTGCTACTTTCCCTACGTCTGACTTCTCACCATTCATAGCTTCTCCTTAACCATCACGGTCTTGAAAAAAAAGTTACCTCCTTACGAGGAAACGATGAGATCTCCTTGGGTCACGTCAACCGACTTTCCCCCGAATCCAGTCCTCCTAACTTACAAGGCCAACGGTGGTATTGGACATTCCCTTTTTTTTGCAAGGTCATCCGGCCTTGCCAGCCAACATGGTTATGCCGCCTGTTCCGGGTTTTGCCTTCGCATCCTCCGCACCTATCCTCGCGGACTAAGCACTATGCGTTAGCTATGTACTTCCGCCACCTCGCGGTGTACTAGAGACTTTCACTCATTAGTCCATTGCGCTGCCAAGCGCACAAAA
>NZ_JBYTBS010000126.1:0-1952 GCF_058789495.1 Paenibacillus sp. FW126-R14
GGTAGGATCGTGAAAATCTGTGAGGTGAAAATATTGAAAAGCAATGCTACAAAGCTGGGAATGTTTATAATTTTTATTTCGATTGTTTATGGGGGGTATCTCTACATTCAATACATGCACAATGGTAGTAACAGATCTAAAGCCTTACAATACATGAAGGAACTAGATAATACCCAAAAATATAATTATATTGGTGAATCACAAAAAGAGTGTCACATGCTTGGCGGTTGTGAGGTCAAGGTCTATCTAGAAGGGAGTGTTACTGGAGAAAAAATCACCATTCTCATACTTAACGGCAGAGTCGCGCCCATAGCTAAAGCAATTAAATAATATTTGGAGAATATAAAAAAAGTTAAAGGGGACAAGCACAGTGAAAAAAGTTGCAGCCGGGTTTCTGATTTTATTTTTCTTACTCAACTCCGTTCTACAAACGAAAACAGCACGGGCGGAAGATGCCGGATCTCCGACAAAATCAACCGCTGTTCACGGATGGATCGGCATATCGGCAGGAGGCAGCCATCGACTAGCCATTAAACGTGATGGTACGCTCTGGGCATGGGGTGGCAACGCTGCTGGTCAACTTGGGTTAGGGACCTTCAGTGAACCCGTCGCATCTCCAAATCTGGTTCCCCATTTAAAAGATGTGGTGGCTGTTGGGACGGGTCAAGCCAATTCCTACGCCATTCTGAAGGATGGGAGCGTCTGGTCCTGGGGCGATAATACAGATGGTCAGGTCGGAGATGGTTCGGTTACAGAGCGTGTGACTGGATCCGGAAAGGTGAAGGTTGATAACAACAGGAGTAATCCCTTCCAACTGAAGGAATTGAAGAATATTGTCTCGATTACTGGTGATTTCGCCGCCAGCTACGCTCTTCAGGCAGACGGCAGTCTTTGGGGCTGGGGGTTCGTCAGCGTACCTTATCAGACTACACCCAAAAAACTCTCTGCTTGGACAGATCTTAAGAGTGTTGCAACGGGGTATTCAGGCGAACTGATCGGCGTAAAACTTGACGGAACAGTAGTCGTCGGCCAGCGCAAACCTGTTCCAGTTTCAGGGATCGATCATGTAAAGACAGTGGCGGTCGCTGCCGGTACCTACTATGCTCTTCGTGAGGACGGTACGGTATGGGCATGGGGAAATAACTATTGGGGCGGGCTAGGAGATGGAACTACGGTTAACCGATCTAAGCCTGCTCCCGTACCAAATATGAAAGAAATAATTGAACTGCAAGCAACCCAGCACGGACCGGTTTATCTAAAAAAAGATGGAACCGTTTGGACCCACGGCTCGGGCAAAGGAGCAACCCTTGGGAATGGCTCCTATGAAGCATCCCTGATCCCTATTCAAGTAAAAGGGTTAACACACATTACAACGATTTCTGCGAGCAGTGTAGGAGGAAAGGTCATGGCACTCCGGGAAGACGGAACGTTATGGTCCTGGGGGGACGGGTACTCTGGGGACGGAACACCGTGGTGGAGAACAGTGCCCGTGTTGGTAAAAAGTGATGCGTCGGAGCTGTCAGAGGATGTGGACACCATCAAGGTAGAACTGAACGGTGTAGCCGTTACTTTTGACACTTTTCCTGTATTGATTTCTGACACGACTATGGTACCGATGCGAAGGATTTTCGAATTGTTAGGAGCCAAAGTTGAATGGGATGAATCCACATCCACGGTTGTTGCTACAAAAAACCAGAACGTGATCCAGATCGTCGTTGTCAGTGAGATGGCCATTATAAATAAACATGAAATTCATTTGGACGCACCAGCCACACTGGTGAATGATCTGACAATGGTTCCAGTTCGGTTCATCGCCGAATCTTTCGGAGCGGCTGTGCAATGGGATGAGGTCAGCCATACGGTAAAGATCGATAGCCCGTAACAAAGTATGAAATTTATATTAGCAAGGTACGTACAACTTACGGAAAACAATAGTTTAATTAGGAAAAGAC
>NZ_JBYTBS010000127.1:0-1774 GCF_058789495.1 Paenibacillus sp. FW126-R14
AGAGGCTGTCCCATAAGTCATAGAAATGACTGAGGATAGCCTCTCATTTTTTGTAAACAAAAAGAAACCGTTCTTTGGTAAAATGGAGGTACCACCCAACCACTTACGAAAGGAACGGTTTCTTTGTACATTCAATATACCATGAACCAACTTACACTGCCAATGGATCTGGAGGAAGATATTCCTCAAAATCATCTCATTCGCGTCGTCAACGCAGCAGTAGACCGTCTGGACGACGCTATTTTTGACGCGGCTTATCCCGGAGGCGGACGAGACAGCTATCATCCAAAGATGCTCAGCAAAGTCATTATCTACGCCTACACCCAGCGTATTTATTCCTCCCGGCAGATCGCCAAGGCTGTCCGTGAAAATATCATGTTCATGTGGGTCGCGGGTAGACAGCGTCCGGACTTCCGCACCATCAACCGGTTTCGTTCCGAGCGAATGAAAGATGTGTTGGAGGCCGTCTTTACGGCGGTTCTTCAATTTCTAGCCGATGAGAACTACGTACAACTTGAAAACTACTTTGTCGATGGGACTAAAATCGAAGCCAATGCCAATCGGTATACGTTTGTTTGGGGCAAAGCTGTCGTGAAGCACAAAGCCAAGCTTCAAGAAAAAGTTCAGACACTATTTGCTACCATCGAAGAAGCCGAGAAGCAAGAAGAAAAGGCACATGGCAGTGGGGATCTAAGGGAACTAGGCGAAGCTTCGAAAATAACGAGTGAAAAGCTGGAGCTTGCCGTCAAGCAATTGGAAGAAAAACTGCAGGAAAAACCGAAAGATAAGCCTTTGAAGAAGGCCGTACGCAAACTCCGAAAGGATCTCCTGCCTCGCCTTCAAAAGTATGAAACACATGAAGAAATTTTAGGGAGTCGAAACAGCTACAGTAAGACCGACAAGGATGCCACGTTTATGCGAATGAAAGAAGACCACATGCGTAACGGCCAGCTCAAACCGGGTTACAATGTACAAATTGGCACCGAAAACCAATTCATTCTCGGTTACAGTGTTCACCAGCGACCTACAGATACGCGCTGCCTCATCCCACATCTTGAAAAATTAAAGTCGCAGTTGGGCAAGCTCCCAAGCACCATTATTGCAGATGCAGGTTATGGCGGGGAAGAAAATTACGATTATTTAGAGGGAAATGAAACCGAAGCAATCGTCAAATACAGCACCTACCACCGTGAAAAAAGTAAAGCATGGCAAAAAGATATAAGCAAAATCGACAACTGGACCTATGACATTGAGCAAGATACATGGACATGCGCTGCGGGACAAACCCTCGTATTTCGCAGAGTAAGTAGAGAGAAAACGGAAAGCGGATACGAAATCGAATACCGTCATTACCGGAGTGCAAGTTGTGAAAGCTGTCCGCTAAAAGCACAGTGTACCAAAGCCCAGGGTAATCGCGAAGTCAAAGTAAGTTTAAAGTATTTACGATTAAAGAACCAGGCACGAGAAAAACTTCGCAGCGAAGAAGGTTATGCGTTAGCGGTCAGGCGGATGATTGAACCGGAGCCTGTATTTGGTGACATCAAGAACAACCGAGGATTCAAAAGATTCCTGCTTCGAGGCTTGCCTAAAGTAAGCTTAGAGGTCGGGTGGCTTTCGCTTGCCCACAATCTGCTAAAGAAAGCGGCCGTAGACGCAAAAAGCAAAGGAGTTAAGCACATGAAAGCCGCTTAACTCCTTTGCTTTTTTTAAAAACCATTTTTCTGAATGGTAGCCATGTCCTAAAGTCATTAGTTCTTACTTATGGGACACCCTC
>NZ_JBYTBS010000128.1:0-1728 GCF_058789495.1 Paenibacillus sp. FW126-R14
TAGGGCTTGCTGAATAATCAAAAGATCCTTATTTCACAAGGGTTTTAGAGCATTTTTGTCGAATTCATCTGCAAAGAAAACACGGAAAATCAGTAAAAAACCTTGCAGATGGAGTGAGTGAAAGTGTTCGTACTGAATCGAGATATGGCAGACCTGTTGGAAAACTTCTATTTGCCCTTTGGCGGAAAATTAAATCCAACCAACCGCTGGGTGCAACTTGCGGCGATCATCCCTTGGGACAAAGTAGAAGAGAAATATGTAGGCTCGTTCAAGTCAGCAAGCATCGGCCAAAAGGCGTACTCTGCACGTATCGCCCTCAGCTCACTTATCATTAAGGAGCGCCTTGGTTTAAGCGACCGCGAGACGACCTTGCAAATCCAAGAGAATCCGTATCTGCAGTTTTTCTTGGGCTACACTGCTTTTGTAGATGAAGAACCGTTTCATCACACCCTGTTGACGCATTTTCGGGAGCGTCTAGGCTTGGAAATCCTGAGTGAAGTTAACGACTGGATTGCTGGGGCCGCACTGCAAGCAGAGCGAGAGGCTGAGGCGAAACAAAGATCGTCCAAACGAGATCACGATGACGACGACGAAGGCGGCTCGCAGCTCACCATGGAAGTTGGGGACGCGTTCACCATTCCCGAGGGTACCCCTGTTGTGGCGAAGAAAACCCGCAACATGGTGAAAAAGCTACACGTTCTGCCGCCCACAGCAGCATCGACAACGGATGTCACGAACAAGGGCACCCTCATGTTGGATGCGACATGCGCGCCTGCGGATATCAAGTATCCGACGGACCTAGGGCTGCTGAATCACGCTCGTGAAATCCTTGAAGACATCATTGACGTATTGCACCTTCCCCATATCGGAGCAATGGAGAAGCCGCGCACTTACCGCGAGAAAGCCCGAAAATCGTTCCTGAGCGTATCCAAACAACGCAAAGCATCGGGCAAGGTGATCCGTAAAGCGATCAAAAAGCAGCTTGGCTTCGTGGGACGGGATTTGCGGATCATCGAAATGCTCCTGAAGCATACGTCTTTCATAGAGCTGAGCAAAAGGCACTATCGCCAGCTTCTGATCATCTCGGAGCTCTACCGCCAGCAGCGTGAAATGATGGAGAAGAAGACGCACGTCATCGCCGATCGCATTGTGAGTATCGAACAGCCGCATGTGCGTCCGATGGTTCGAGGCAAAGCTGGAGCGAACGTGGAGTTCGGCGCCAAAATCGCCGCCAGTCTGGTGGACGGTTACGCCTGGATCGAAACGGTACAATGGGACAGTTTTAACGAAGCAACGACGCTCCAAGCATCGGTAGAAGCGTACAAGCAGCGATGTGGGTATTACCCTGCCGTCATTCTGGCCGACAAAATCTACCGCAATCGAGACAACCTAAACTATTGCAAGGAGCTTGGGATTCGCCTTAGTGGCCCCAAACTCGGCAGACCCTCGAAAGAGCAAAATGATGTCGACAATCGTGTGCAAGAGCGGCAGGATGCCGCACAGCGCAATGCGATCGAAGGGAAGTTTGGAGAAGGTAAGCGTAAATTGGGACTGGGTCGTATTCGCGCGCGCGGTGCCGAAACCAGTTTGACCGTCATCGCCCTTCAGTTTCTGGTCATGAATCTGGAACGGCGACTACGGGTTCTCTTTTTCCTTTTTTTCAGACTGTTTGGATTTAGAGATTTGCGTTGGGCGTAAGCTGGAGCGAATCTTGTTCAGCAAGCCCTA
>NZ_JBYTBS010000129.1:0-1720 GCF_058789495.1 Paenibacillus sp. FW126-R14
AAAGCAGCGATCAGAACGCGATAGGCGTACTCGTGCTGTCCGTTTGCATTTCCCTCGTGCTGTCTCTGCTGCTCGGCTTGTGGAACGGCTTCCTGGTCGCGAAGGCCGGCATTCAGCCGATTATTGCCACCTTGATTCTAATGGTGGCAGGACGTGGTATTGCCCAGCTCATCACAGGTGGGCAAATCATCACCGTAACGAGCTCCACCTACAAGTATATCGGAGCCGGAACGCTTGCCACGCTGCCGTTTTCCATCTTCCTGGCGGCCATCGTGTTTGCCGCAGCCGCAGTACTGACGCGGAAAACGGCGCTCGGTCTGTTCATTGAGTCGGTCGGCTGCAAGCCGACGGCGAGCCATCTGGCCGGCATTCGTTCCCGTACGGTCATGCTGGCCGTGTATATTTTCTGCGGCGTCTGTGCCGGAATCGCCGGATTGATCTTGAGCTCGAACGTCTCCAGCGCCGACGGCAACAATGCCGGTCTATGGTACGAGCTCGATGCCATTCTGGCCGTCGTGATCGGGGGAACCTCCCTGAACGGCGGAAGATTTTACCTTAGCGGGACGCTGATCGGCGCGCTTATCATCCAGACTTTGACGACAACGATTTATATGATCGGAGTTCCGCCGGAGATCACGCTCGTCGTCAAAGCGTTCGTCGTACTGGCCGTCTGCTTGATCCAGTCCGAAGCTTTCCGCCAATCCTTGATCATCCGCTGGAAAACTCGTCATTATCCGGGAGAACGGGAGGTTAAACGCCATGCTGCTTAATCGCAAATACATTCCGATTTATGTCACCGTCATCTTATTCGCCACGATGTATATCGCGGGCTCTTTCCGGTATACCGGCTTCTTCTCCTTGCAAGTGCTGCTGAACTTGCTCATCGATAATGCCTTTTTATTGATTACGGCCGTGGGGATGACCTTCGTCATTGTGTCCGGCGGCATCGATTTGTCGGTAGGCTCCGTGATCGCGTTAACGACCATGATTTCGGCTTCTTTGCTAGCGGCAGGCTGGTCGCCGGTATTTGTCATTCCGCTCGTCTTAGTCCTAGGAACGCTGTTCGGATGGGGAATGGGGGCGATCATTCACTATTTCAAAATTCAGCCATTCATCGTCACGCTCGCCGGAATGTTCCTGGCAAGAGGGCTGTGCTACGTGATCAGCATCAACACGATCAAGATCGATAACGCGATGTACACGCATATCGCGCAAACCAAAATCCCGCTGCCGGGCGGTAGCTTCATTTCGATCAGCGTTGTGATCGCCTTGCTTGTCGTCGCAGCGGGCATGTATATGGCACACTACACGCGCTTCGGGCGCAACACGTATGCCATTGGGGGCAGCGAGCAGTCGACGATCCTCATGGGATTGCCGGTGGCCAGAACGAAGATCGGCGTGTATGCTTTCAGCGGCTTGTGTTCAGCGTTAGCCGGCGTCGTGTTCACCTTCTATATGCTGTCGGGATACGGCTTGCACGCGATGGGGATGGAGCTGGATACGATCGCAGCCGTGGTGATCGGCGGAACGCTGTTAACCGGAGGCGTAGGCTATATCGCCGGCACGTTCTTCGGAGTGCTCATTCAAGGGGTCATTCAGACGATCGTCAGTTTCGAAGGAACGCTCAGTTCCTGGTGGACGAAAATTGTGATCGGCCTGCTGCTTTGTTTATTCATTTTGCTGCAAAAAGCATTAAGTGAACGGAGATGGTTCGCAAGAA
>NZ_JBYTBS010000130.1:0-1615 GCF_058789495.1 Paenibacillus sp. FW126-R14
GTTTATGCATTTGACACCCCAACGGATGTGCAATACGATCCCAATAATCAGAAAGATAAAGAACAATACACATTGTTAGTAAGAGATGTCGAGCAGATAAAAGTTAGTTTTAAGGTTAAGAAATAATCCTTGAAATTCTTCTATCAGGGTGTATTTAATATGTAGGCTGATAAGCGATACTTGGGTAGCTGCCAACTTCAAGAAATTGGAAAGGGCTTGGAAACCACCGAATCAAGCCAGGGAAAATGGATATTTATCTTAGTGTACATGTTCACAAAACCCGTATTTTATACATATGTGTATACGGGACTTCTTGCGCAGTCTGATTACGGCTTTTTCCGTAGTCGGACTTTTTTGTTACATTCGCTCCTAAAAGTTCCATTCGCTCTCGGAGGTAAATTTTCATGGATCAACGTCAAGCCTTGCGCAACGAGCTTCAAGCCATTATTGCTGCCTGTAAGCCCTTTGTCAAACGGCTCCGCGAACGCAGCTCACACATTCATGCCGGGCACTTTACGAACGTTTCTATGCGGTCTATGAAACTTGCAGGTCGCAATGACATGCTGCTGCCGACCTATCGGCGTCACGTCGATCGTCTGATCGAAGAATTTAATTATCAGGTCGCTTTGGCTTATGAGAAACATCCGGATCTTAAAAAGCTACCTAGACGTTCCAGAAACGATCCAGACGCGCCTAAAGAACCTACAAAGTCCGTTAAGGTGTCGATCACCCTTCCGGCTCATGAGTGGCTCTTTGTAGACGAAAGCATTAAGAACGGTTTCTCGCAGTCCAGGTCAGAATATTTTCGAAAGTTGCACATGGCCAGAAAAAAATAAAAGGAGTTGTCGTGGTATTGAAAATTGATAACGTTAAGGATCTGACTTCTGATTGGCGTGTAGAGATTTTTGGAGAGGATCATCGAGGTTACCAGGCTTACTGTGAACTGTGTAAAAAGAACGAGGAAGAAATCGCTGATTTGTTTCGGATTACGTTTACGCAGCTCAACGAAGCTCTCTTCTGCAACTACTGTGTTACGGAGCTGAAGGTCATGTTCGAAGCTGCAGTAAAAGTTGGCTCTTGAACGAATTTGTGTTTAGCTGCCCTTCTTCCCTTCCGACAGGGAAAAATGTTTTCAGCTGGACCAGTTAATCTGCCGTAGAACGAAGCCCAACTCCCCGAAGGGGAATCCTTTGGGCGGTGTGAAACAGAACGTCAGAGTGGGCAGTCAGAACGCCCCGAAGGGGCTGCTCTTATTTATTTAGTTATACCGATACTTTTGACCGCAAAAAAATATATGGTGCAGTCTATTTTCCGATAGCTCCATGAAAGGTGGTGGTTTTCCCTTTTGAAAATTCGAATGAAAATGAGCTGCCTACGCGCGAACGAGTTCGGCTCTTATTTGCAAAACGGGACCAAAACCTGAATCCAGACCCTTCCACGCTGCGAACGTGGGATATTGGGTTTGGATAATGTAATGTATCGTATTGTAAGTCATTACATTACTACATTACGTTACATTACAGAAATTTGTAAAGGGAAAGATTCCTTAGCATCTGGCGAGGCTGCGGAGGGGTAGGGGTTCCCTCGCTGATCGCCGGATGCCCCCCCTTCCCCC
>NZ_JBYTBS010000131.1:0-1439 GCF_058789495.1 Paenibacillus sp. FW126-R14
GGTAGCGTCAAGAAGTTTGTGTATTAGGTCTTGTAGGGTTATTCATCGGGACGATGAATAGGTTTGTTGTCTGAACGAATTCAGGGGGATCCCCCTGAATTTTTTGGATTAAAATTCCATTTATTTGAGCTCTTCTTTTTCCTTGCTTTCAGGATTTGGAACAGTAGGATACCTGTTTTCAAAAAGCAACGACAATGCCTCTCTTGTTTCGGGGTCATTAAATCCTGTAATAACTCGGTTGCCCCATCTTTCATTGTGAGCAATCGTATCCAAATAGATTATTTTTTCAGCAGCTTCAACATTGGTTAAGCTATTCATAGGACGTAATCTTTTCCTAAATTCTTTATTGGTACGCTCGATCGGATTAGACGTGTAAATAGCGTTCTTTATCATTGCCGGATATTTGTAAAACGTCAGCAGTGTAGGTAGATTGGTCTCCCATGACTCAATCTCCTTAGGGTACATCTTCCCCCACTTCGCCTTCACTGTATCAAAACAAGCCTTTGCTAACTCCAAATCTGGGGCATTGTAGATCGTCTTTAAATCTTTCAGAAATTCCACCTTGTCTTTAACTCGAATCTTTGGAAAGGTATTACGAACCTTGTGAACAACGCAGTGCTGCACATCGGCCTTTGGGTAGGCTTCTTTAAATGCATCTTCAAGACCGATCAGCCCGTCAAATACACCTAAGAGCACCTCTGTCGCCCCACGTCGTTTGAGGTCTCCCAGCACTTCGCGCCAGCCATTAGCACTTTCTTTGCCGCCAATATAGAAACCTAGAATATGCCTGTAGCCTTGCTCGTTAATGCCCATAACCAAATAAACGACTTCACTATCAACCGTGTCACGTTTCAAGTTAAAGTAGAAGCCGTCTAAATAAACCACCGAATACCGTTTCTCTAAAGGGCGTTCTTGCCAACGCTGTACGTCTTCTAGTACGGTACTGGTGATGTTACTAATGGTGGTCGGAGAGTACTGCGTGCCAAACATGCCTTCGATAAAGCGAGCTACATCACGAGTGCTCATGCCGCCTTTATACATATGAATGACGGCCTCTTCAAGCCAACCATCACGCCGCTGGTACGGTTCAAAGAGCTGAGTTTGAAAGTTCCCCTTGCGGTCTCTTGGTACTTTCAATTCTTCGATTTTCCCATACCGTGTATCGAGCGTACGCTCGTAATAACCGTTCCGGCTATTACGAATTTCTGACTGTTGTTCCACTTGAAGAAATTGATTCATTTCTTCTTTCATGATGAGCTCAAGTTTTTCTTGGATCATCGTTTTCACAAGATTTTCTAGTAGATCATTTAAATTGTTTTGGGGTATAGTAGTCATTGAGTAGGGCTCCTTCTTGGTGGTGTGGTAATCCCGAGAATACCCTACTTTTTTGTCGTTTGCCTATACTCCAAATGTTGGTACACAAATTATTTTACTTCATC
>NZ_JBYTBS010000133.1:0-1084 GCF_058789495.1 Paenibacillus sp. FW126-R14
ATTTTTCTCCTCATTGAAAATAAACTTGTCCTTCGACAAGCTCTCGGATGTGGATGAGGTTGAGCGGCCTGCAATAACAGGGTAGATTTTCATTTCTAACGTCTCTTTGCAAATGTGGGGGGTGAAATATCCGTTATCCAGAGCTACAGCCTCGATCGTAGTTTCAAATCCGAATTTTTGAATTTGGTGTTGTAATCGTTCCAAATAAACGACGGAGTCGTTAACATTTCCTTTTGTCACATGGACATCTGTAATGATGTTGAATTTATGATCGACCGTACGATGATCTAAGTAAAAGAACCCCTCAGGTTTACCTTTGCGCATCATATACCCACTGTCTGGATCCGTCGTGCTTACCTTAATCTGCTTGGTCTCGTTCACCGCCTCCTTGCGTTCCAGTTGCTTTTTTCCATGTTGCTCTCGATCTTCATCTACGGCTTTATCCAGTTCCTGCGTATATTCGTGGGGAGTCTGTTCCACGGTTTGCATGGTGTATTTGTTTTTATTGGCTTTTGCTTTAATGTGCGTGGAGTCGGTGATCAACACACGGCCTCCAACCATTCGATGTTTGATGGCAAGCCGAACAATCTCATCGAAAATATCTTGAAAAACCGTCGTATCTTTGAAACGCGTACGACGATTCCAACTGATGGTTGTGTGGTCAGGCGCTTTTTGAGAGAGACCAAGTCCCAAAAACCAGCGATAGGCAATGTTCAAATTGATTTCCTGCTCGAGTTGGCGCTCCGAACGAATGCCGTATAAATAGCCAATAAACATCATTTTAAAAAATAAAATGGGATCAAATGAAGGCCGCCCATGGTTCTCACTGTAAAAAGGACGGACGATATCTAAAATAAATGAGAAATCAATATGAGCATCGATTTGGCGAAGTAAGTGATTTTGAGGAACCATTAAGTCAATGCAGACGAGTTCATAGTCTAATTGCGGGTCTTTCGGAGTAGAACGAAACAGAGCAGTCACCACTTTCAATGTTATTATCTAATTATAACAAATTAACGCGGTAATGTATTGAATTAAAAGTGTTTAAATAAAGGCTGCCGAGACTTTCTCGACAGCCTGAAAA
>NZ_JBYTBS010000134.1:0-1002 GCF_058789495.1 Paenibacillus sp. FW126-R14
TGATGGTAGACTTTTCTGTATACACACACTAAGGAACAACCTTTATAATAAATACAACAATAAAGGTTAGAGGTGTGGGCATGGGAGATATCCGCGAAAGTTATGATGAAGAGTTTAAACGTAAAACGATTGAACACATGGAATCGAGCGGCAAGAGACCCATTGACATTGCGCGCGAGCTAAATATTCCTAAAAGTACCTTAAGCCGCTGGATCAAACAGTACGGTTCAGGTGCGGCAGTACCACAGCATCAAGTATTTGTGGACCATGAACGACTAAAGAAATTGGAACAATTAACACGTGAACTCCAAGAGGAAAATGAAATCTTAAAAAAGGCGATGCACTTCTTCACAAAGGACCCGCGCTGATCTATCCGTTTATTCGTAAACACCGCTTCCAGTACCGGGTCGAGAAGTTGTGCACTGTCATGCAAGTATCTAGAAGCGGATTTTACAAGTGGTTAAAACGGAAGCCAAGCCCTCGCGACAAGCAGAGAAAGCAGCTCAAGAAGCGTATACGGGATATTTTCTTTCGCTCTAAAAAACGCTATGGCAGCCCTAGAATTACAGCTGTGCTGCATGAAGAAGGCATGACGATATCTTCCAAAACAGTCGCCCGTCTAATGAAAGAGATGAAACTAAAATCTTGCATGGCGCGAAAGTACAAAGCTACCACCAATTCCAAACACTCCATGCCTGTGCACGAGAACACGCTAAATCGCCAGTTTAAGGTTCTCGCACCTAACAAGGTCTGGGTGACGGATATTACCTACATTCGCACTCGCGAAGGCTGGTTGTATTTAGCTAGCGTTATGGACTTGTTTTCCCGTAAAATCGTTGGTTGGTCTACGGGAGCCCGCATGACACAAGAGTTAGTGCTGGATGCCTTGGACATGGCCTACAAGCGGCAGAAGCCTATGCCAGGCTTGTTACATCACTCCGATCGTGGCTCGCAGTACGCCTGTGCAGAGTACCAAAAACGGCTAGCCAAATACAAAATGGT
>NZ_JBYTBS010000135.1:0-939 GCF_058789495.1 Paenibacillus sp. FW126-R14
GCGGCTTTTTCAATCACATGGATCACGAGTGGATGATGAAATTTCTGGAGCATCGCATAGCCGATCCTAATCTCTTAAGACTAATTAAGAAGTTTCTGAAAGCGGGCGTGCAGGAAGACGGAGAGTTTAAGCCAACAGATGAAGGGGCACCGCAAGGCGGACTCATTTCGCCGATCTTATCTAACATTTATCTGCATTACGCACTTGACCTATGGTTTGAGACGACAGTGAGAAGAGAATGTGTAGGAAGGGCAGAAATGGTGCGTTACGCAGATGATTTTGTATGTTGTTTTGAACAAGAATGGGATGCGAAGCGGTTCTACGAGGCATTGGTTATGAGACTGAAAAAGTTCGGACTGGAGATCGCCGAAGAAAAGACAAAGATCATCCGATTCGGAAGGCAGTCAGAAGTGGCATGCAAAGAGGTAGGTTTAAAGAAACCAGAAACCTTTCGACTTCCTAGGGTTTACGCATTACTGGGGCAAAGGCAAGAGTGGACGTTCAAGACTCATGAGGAAAACGAGTGGAAAGAAATTTAGGGCGAAGGTGAAAGAATTTAAGACGTGGATTCGAAGTAACCGACACACCTCAGAAGTTGAACTGATGAGGACCATAAGAAGTAAATTAGTAGGACATTACAATTACTATGGAGTGTCGGACAACATCGGAGGTATAACATCGTACCTAAGAGCAGTCGAACGATTGGTACTGAAGTGGAGAAACCGAAGAAGCCAGAAGATAAGCTTCACGGAGGAAAAGTTCGCCATGTTTCTCATCCGAAACCCATTTCCAAAACCGTCAATAACCGTGAATCTATTTGCAAAGAAAAGCAACTCTGTAAGGTAGCATGAAGAGCCGTATGCCTTAATTGGGCACGTACGGATCTGTGAGGGGCAAGGGGCACAATCCAAGACGGAAAGGCCCCGCCTACTCGACTAT
>NZ_JBYTBS010000136.1:0-936 GCF_058789495.1 Paenibacillus sp. FW126-R14
TGAATTTCTTTCTCTACCCGATCTATTGCTTTTTCTATGAATAGTAGGTGCTCCCATGAAAAACGCATCATATCTCGATGATGCTGACGTAGACGTCCATTGAGAGATTGAAGAAGTTTAGCAGATTTATGCTTCAATGCACCTTTCATTTCTGTTTCTAGGAACTCCATGGTAATCACTTCAGCATCCACAAGACGCTGGATCAAGAGCCGTCCAGAAACACCAAAAACATCGGACATATGAGTGGTAAGTTTAACATTAGCATCTTGAAGAACTTTATGTATTCTGTTCTTCTCCGCTGTAGCGTCATGTACAAGTTTTTTGCGATATCTAGTTAGGTCTCTTAATTCCCGGATATCTACAGGTGGAACGAAGCTTCCTTCAATAAGACCACAGCGAAGTAATTTAGCAATCCACTCGGCATCTTTCATGTCGGTTTTACGTCCAGGCAAATTTTTAATGTGGTGGGCATTCGCAAGGAGCAAAGAAAGATCGAAGGCTTCAAGTACGTTCCAAACGGGTTTCCAAAAGACTCCCGTGCTTTCCATGGCAACATGCGTGCACTGCTGTTCCGCGAGCCATTCACCAAGCTCAAGTAGTTCTTCGGTCATCGTTCCGAACGTTCGAATTTCACGCACTGGCGAGCGGTCTAAAGGACCAGAGAGAACGCAAGCAACAACCGTTTCTTGGTGGACATCAAGTCCGGCACACCGCTCAAGAATAGCTTCCATCATAGGTGAAACACACTCCTTACGTCAAATGTAGTGAACCGAAAGGCAACCTGAACAATGAAATTTTTTTATCCGGACTCGAAGTCCTATACCCTGTGCTTCAAGGTTGCCACATCCGTTTTTGTTTCGGGGTCGAACCACCGTAAAAAGCCACGACGTCGCTCGGTTCATTACACAGTATTGGAGGTTTTATAAGAATTTAAAA
>NZ_JBYTBS010000137.1:0-873 GCF_058789495.1 Paenibacillus sp. FW126-R14
GACCGTTAAGCCCTCCAGCGTCGATGGTACTTGAACCGCAGGGTTCTGGGAGAGTAGAACGTTGCCAAGCAGTACCCCTTGTGGGTGTTTAAACAAAAAAAATTGTTATCAATTTTGGCCCTTAGCTCAGCTGGTTAGAGCGCACCCCTGATAAGGGTGAGGTCGGTGGTTCGAGTCCACTAGGGCCAACCATGAATTTTTAGTTCCAGTCAACACTATGGGGCCATAGCTCAGCTGGGAGAGCGCCTGCCTTGCAAGCAGGAGGTCAGCGGTTCGATCCCGCTTGGCTCCACCATATTCCCTGATAGCTCAGTTGGTAGAGCACTCGACTGTTAATCGAGTTGTCACAGGTTCGAGTCCTGTTCGGGGAGTCCTAACCCATAAATACTAGGAGAAGTGTCCGAGTTGGCCGAAGGAGCACGATTGGAAATCGTGTAGGCGTCACAAGCGTCTCGAGGGTTCGAATCCCTCCTTCTCCGTTTCTTATAAATTTAGACATTATGGCGGCGTAGCTCAGCTGGCTAGAGCGTACGGTTCATACCCGTAAGGTCGGGGGTTCGAGCCCCTCTGCCGCTAGTAGTTCGTTATATTGGAGAGATACCCAAGTGGCTATAAGGGGACCCTCTGCTAAGGGGTTAGACTGCGTAAGTGGTGCGAGGGTTCGAATCCCTCTCTCTCCGTCGGTATATTTTCATTCAGCATGGCCCGTTGGTCAAGTGGTTAAGACACCTCCCTTTCACGGAGGTAACAGGGGTTCGAGTCCCCTACGGGTCACCATTTCTATCTTAGAAGTTCATTCCCATGGAGGCTTAGCTCAGCTGGGAGAGCATCTGCCTTACAAGCAGAGGGTCGGCGGTTCGATCCCGTCAGCCT
>NZ_JBYTBS010000138.1:0-752 GCF_058789495.1 Paenibacillus sp. FW126-R14
ATGATTGGGGTGAAGTCGTAACAAGGTAGCCGTATCGGAAGGTGCGGCTGGATCACCTCCTTTCTATGGAGACTCGGTCTTGATAAGACCCAGTCAAGTGCGAAAGCACACAATCGCTTACTCACTCGTGTTCAGTTTTGAAAGAGCAATCTTTCAAAAACAGTTGACAACCGACATCGCTTCGCGAATGTAACGATTGCAACATTGTTCCTTGAAAACTAGATAACGAAATGAAACGTAAAGTAAGAACTTAGGTAATATCTATACATGTTTTTTTCTAGGTTAAGCTAGAAAGAGCACACGGAGGATGCCTAGGCACTAGGAGCCGAAGAAGGACGTGGCGAACGACGAAATGCCTCGGGGAGCCGTAAGCAGGCTTTGATCCGGGGATGTCCGAATGGGGGAACCCAGCTGTGGTAATGCGCAGTTACTCTAAAGTGAATACATAGCTTTAGTAGAGGCATACCCAGGGAACTGAAACATCTAAGTACCTGGAGGAAAAGAAAACAAAAGTGATTCCGTCAGTAGCGGCGAGCGAAAGCGGAATAGCCCAAACCAAGGAGCTTGCTCCTTGGGGTTGTAGGACCTCAATATGGGGTTAGTTCGGTAGGCGAAGTGATCTGGAAAGGTCCGGCATAGAAGGTAAAAGCCCTGTAGCTTAAATCGAACGAATCCCCTAGAGGTATCCTGAGTACGGCGGGTCACGTGAAACCCCGTCGGAATCCGGCAGGACCATCTGCCAAGGCTAAATA
>NZ_JBYTBS010000139.1:0-741 GCF_058789495.1 Paenibacillus sp. FW126-R14
TTTAAGTACCGAAGGTCATGATTTCACACTGCCAAGAAAAGCTTCTAGCCAGGCGAAGGTGCCCGTACCGCAAACCGACACAGGTGGGTGAGAAGAGAATTCTAAGGCGCGCGGAAGAACTCTCGTTAAGGAACTCGGCAAAATGACCCCGTAACTTCGGGAGAAGGGGTGCCTCGGTAGGGTGAATAGCCCGAGGGGGCCGCAGTGAAAAGGCCCAAGCGACTGTTTAGCAAAAACACAGGTCTGTGCGAAGCCGCAAGGCGAAGTATACGGGCTGACGCCTGCCCGGTGCTGGAAGGTTAAGAGGAGTGGTTAGGGGCAACCCGAAGCTATGAATTGAAGCCCCAGTAAACGGCGGCCGTAACTATAACGGTCCTAAGGTAGCGAAATTCCTTGTCAGGTAAATTCTGACCCGCACGAATGGCGTAACGACTTGGGCGCTGTCTCAACGAGAGATCCGGTGAAATTTTAATACCTGTGAAGATGCAGGTTACCCGCGACAAGACGGAAAGACCCCATGGAGCTTTACTGCAGCTTGATATTGGACTTTGGTACGATCTGTACAGGATAGGTGGGAGCCTTTGAAGCCTGAGCGCCAGCTTGGGTGGAGGCGCCGTTGGGATACCACCCTGATCGTATCGGAGTTCTAACCTGGTACCGTGATCCGGTATGGGGACAGTGTCAGGTGGGCAGTTTGACTGGGGCGGTCGCCTCCTAAAATGTAACGGAGGCGTTTAAAGG
>NZ_JBYTBS010000140.1:0-679 GCF_058789495.1 Paenibacillus sp. FW126-R14
GCGTCACTATCCTTCTGCGTCACTCCATCGCTCATAACGGCTACGGTGGTACAGGAATTTCCACCTGTTGTCCATCGACTACGCCTTTCGGCCTCGCCTTAGGTCCCGACTTACCCTGAGCGGACGAGCCTTCCTCAGGAACCCTTAGGTTTTCGGCGGATCAGATTCTCACTGATCTTTTCGTTACTTATACCGGCATTCTCACTTGTATGCGCTCCACCTGTCCTTACGGTCAGAATTCAACGTACATACAACGCTCCCCTACCCATGCATTGCTGCAAGCCATAGCTTCGGTGGCGTGTTTAGCCCCGTTACATTTTCGGCGCAGAGTCACTCGACCAGTGAGCTATTACGCACTCTTTCAATGGTGGCTGCTTCTAAGCCAACATCCTGGTTGTCTGTGCAACTCCACATCCTTTCCCACTTAACACACACTTGGGGACCTTAGCTGATGGTCTGGGCTGTTTCCCTTTTGACAATGGATCTTAGCACTCACTGTCTGACTCCCGGATTTAAGTTTGTGGCATTCAGAGTTTGACTGGACTTGGTAACCCTTGGCGGGCCCCGCACCCAATCAGTGCTTTACCTCCACAACTCACAACATCCGAGGCTAGCCCTAAAGCTATTTCGGGGAGAACCAGCTATCTCCGAGTTCGATTGGAATTTCTCCGCTACCCCC
>NZ_JBYTBS010000141.1:0-676 GCF_058789495.1 Paenibacillus sp. FW126-R14
CCGGTATGGGGACAGTGTCAGGTGGGCAGTTTGACTGGGGCGGTCGCCTCCTAAAATGTAACGGAGGCGTTTAAAGGTTCCCTCAGAATGGTTGGAAATCATTCGCAGAGTGCAAAGGCATAAGGGAGCTTGACTGCGAGACCTACAAGTCGAGCAGGGACGAAAGTCGGACTTAGTGATCCGGTGGTACCGAATGGAAGGGCCATCGCTCAACGGATAAAAGCTACCCTGGGGATAACAGGCTTATCTCCCCCAAGAGTCCACATCGACGGGGAGGTTTGGCACCTCGATGTCGGCTCATCGCATCCTGGGGCTGAAGTAGGTCCCAAGGGTTGGGCTGTTCGCCCATTAAAGCGGTACGCGAGCTGGGTTCAGAACGTCGTGAGACAGTTCGGTCCCTATCTGTCGCGGGCGTAGGAAATTTGAGAGGAGCTGTCCTTAGTACGAGAGGACCGGGATGGACGTACCGCTGGTGTACCAGTTGTCTCGCCAGAGGCACCGCTGGGTAGCTATGTACGGAGGGGATAAGCGCTGAAAGCATCTAAGCGCGAAGCCCCCCTCAAGATGAGATTTCCCAGTATGTAAGACCCCTTGTAGACGACGAGGTTGATAGGTTCGAGGTGGAAGTGCAGCAATGCATGCAGCTGACGAATACTAATCGGTCGAGGGCTTAACC
>NZ_JBYTBS010000142.1:0-605 GCF_058789495.1 Paenibacillus sp. FW126-R14
AATATCTGCGTCTACCACATACCGTATGGGTTCTTTCATAATGATTTGGTCGAGTGCTCTTATGGCATCATGTTGGCTTCTTCCAGGTCGAAATCCAAACGAGCATTCCCTAAAATCCTGCTCGTAAATCACTTGCAGTATCTGGTTTATTCCGTACTGCACGATCTTATCCTCGTACGAGGGGATACCTAGTGGGCGCTTGCTTTTCTCATCTTTTGGGATGTATGTCCTTCGAGATGCCTGAGGTTTATACGCATTACGTTTCATTCTGGCTATGAGATCGTCCAGATTCTCCTCAAGCTGCTCTTCATACGCAGCCTTCGTGACTTTATCGACTCCCGTCGCTTTGTCAGCTGGTAGCTTTAAGTGACTATCTCTAAGCAGTTGCTTATTCAGCAGGTGAGCTAAGGATGTGAACCGTTCTTTGGGTTTTGCTTTTGCAACCTCTGCTATTCTTGCTAGTTTCGTTTCCATTTGTCCTCCGCCTCTGTGTGCTGTAAATGTGTCTCTACCAAGATCAGTAACATGTAGCCGCCTTCCCTCCGCCGACATTACATCGGTTTCTCTGGTACTATGCAGCTATCCGACTCCCTGCGTGCTGTTTG
>NZ_JBYTBS010000143.1:0-570 GCF_058789495.1 Paenibacillus sp. FW126-R14
GTGGTGGGTGGTGAGGGAGATTTGCTTAGCGAACCTATGACGAGCACTTGTACGCCCATACCGAGGGAACTACATTCCCCTATTTAATCGAAAAATGGAATATCGGAGTTCGAAGGGGAACTACAGGGCTTTATTTAACCCCAGTCGCCCAATTGCCTGTCAACAATGGCAAAATAGTGGACTATAGTTCCCTTTCAACCGCTCAATGGGCTATTTTCGACAAAATAACGCCCTGTAGTTCCCCATTCTGCCCCCAAATGTTGAAACCACCCCATCACCGCACAAAAAGCGAACTATTTCACTCGTACCTGTACTAGAGTCGATGGGTCTAACTGGTTTGGTGAGTTTGGTGAGTTAAGTGCGTCTGGTAAGTCTGGTGCGTCTGGTGTGTCTGGTGCGTCTGGTGTGTCTGGTAAGTCTGGTGCGGTTGGTGCGTCTGGTGCGTTTGGTAAGTCTGGTGTGTCTGATGTGTCTGGTAAGTCTGGTGTGTCTGGTAAGTCTGGTAAGTCTGGTGCGTCTGGTGTGTCTGGTAAGTCTGGTGCGTCTGGTGTGTCTGGTGCGTCTCGTGTG